>NZ_JAUBQX010000091.1:0-13152 GCF_036701505.1 Microcoleus sp. Pol11C2 | reverse complement strand
ATACGTCAATATACTTACACACAGAAAATTATTTAGGATTGTTTATAAATATAGAAAATCATTTAGGATTGCTATAAACAAGATGAAGTATCAAAGGATGTTGAGAAAGCTAATAGTGCCACCAAGATTGCTAATGTCTTGCTTTATGCTTCTCCTGCCAAGGGTCACATCAATGGTCAAGATATGGTGCGACTTCGGAATTTGCTGCGTTTGTTGCCGGCCCCTGAGAATGAATGCAACGACTTTCCGACGCTAGGCAATTTCTTTATTGTGGCGACACACGCAGATCCGAGTATCCCTGACGATGAGCTTCCCAAAATTCTCAATAAAGCTTCAGCCAGACTGTATAAAGAACTTGATGAAACTGCTATAGAGTTTCGTCGGAAGCTCACAAAGCGGGATATTATCAAGGAAGATGTGCAAAAGCGTTTCTTCACTTTCTGGTCAGAAAGGCCGGATCGCTGTCAGCATCTCTTTGATGATTTAACTCAACTCCTCTGCGAGACTCTTCCTAAACCAGTCATCTCTCGTATCGACCGCGAAATTAATGCGGTCAAAAATGACAAAACACAAGAATACGCTAACTCGATTGAGCAATATCAAACAACTGTTGCCAAAATAGAGGAGTATCGAAAAGAGCTTGAGAAAGCGGAGAAAAATGAACCTGAACGTCAGCGAGAAATGCGGCAAAAACGCACTCAAGTGAGCAAACAAATTAAGGAATTAGAGAAAGATACCCGCAAATCCTTTCAGACCTATGCGGAAAAAAAGATCGATGTAGAGTTTATAGAACAAATGATTCGCCAGAGATACGACAAAAAGAAAGAGGCTCAAGAATACGCTCCCGGTTATTTAGTCGATCTGCTGCAAAGTCATTTAGAAAGTCGGATTAGTGTCAATTCTGAAAAACTCAAGGCTGAGATTGACGCTTTTCTGGAAAAATACCCAGTGCCTAAACTTCCCAACAAAGATGGAATAGTAGTATCTATTCCCTTCGATACAAAAGGAGCTTTTCTTGGTGGGATAGCAGGTTTAGGTACTTATGGTGCCTTAGCTGCTTGGGCAGCAGGCCTTGGCAATCTTGGCAGCTATATCTTAGTAGCGAAATTAGTGAGTCTTTTGTCAGCACTTGGTATTAGTATCGGTGGTGGCACGGCAACAGTAATTTCTTTCGTAGCTGCGATTGGTGGCCCAATAGTTCTAGGGATCGGTTTAGCTGCTGGACTGGCTTCTTTGGTGTGGAATTTATTTGGGGAAGCTTGGCAGAAGCGGTTAGCAAAAGAAATTCACCAACAATTCAAAAAACAGGGTGTCGTTGATAAATTCTTAGGAGGAATCGACCAGTATTGGCAAGAGACAGCCACAGCCTTTGATAAAGGTGCCGATGCAGTTGAAGCAAAATGTAAAGAGTCTCTTAAGCATCTGCATGAAATTACTTCACCTGATACCCAGTCAAAAGAACGAATTGAAGAGATTATCATAAATCTGGAGAAACTCAGGGTTTTTTTCGCCAACATTCCTTGGGATACCCAGGGAGAATGTTTGTAAAAAAAACCAGCGGTTCTCGTGGCAAACAACCAAAACCCAATAAAACGACGTATTGAACGGGTAGTTTTAACTAGGCGATCGCCCTTTCTTTTGCCTCATCCGTAACAGCGATCGCCCTTCCTTAACGGAGGTGCGATCGCTCTCATGTTGGCGTTGCTTAATCAGGGTATGAAAAAAATGAGTTGAAAATCCCCAAGCTTTGTCGATACTGGTTTCTATGACTGGCATATTTAGTCTTTCATACCGTAAATCAGCAACGCCTCTTATTCCTACTGACTACTGACTTCTTTTACTGTACTTGAGAGCCGTGGGCGCGGGGGTCGGAGCTACTTGTTTTCACAGGTCCTGTGGGGGGAGTAAAATTAGAAACTTGACCACCTGCTTGGACGTGTGGCAGAGGTTTTCCTGCAATTAAAGCTTCTAAGTTAGCTTCCATAATACTGCGCGGCATTTCGCCCATCGTTTCCGCAACGGCGCTGCCTTTATCGTTCAAATAGACAAAGTGCGGAATGCCGTCTACTCGATATTTTGTGATTTCTGGCAGCCATTTGTCATTGTCTACATTCAGCATCACAAAATTCATCGGTTCGGCGTATTTCTGTTTTATTTCGCTCAGATCTTTAGCCATTGCCTGACAGCTACCGCACCAATTAGCATAAAATTCCATCAGTGTCGGTTTGCCATTTACCAAAGCTGTTTCTAATGGCGTTGAAGCTTTTGCCATGTCGGTGAGACTGCTTGACGGCGTTTGGGTTTGCAGCCCGAAGAAGATGGATATTGAAAGGACGATCGCTGCTAACACGATCAATAAGTTTCTGAGGCGCGTCGCGACTTTTGTTTCGGGATTTTTGGCTGCGGGGGCGACAGTTGAGTTGGGCGAATTCTGGGTCATAAAATATATTGCGGTTTTATTTCTATGTTTGTATTTTAAATAATAAATTCAGATTATACCACATTTTGAGATAATCAGACCAATCTCATAAAAATTTTTGAAGAGGCCAGAATTAGGCTAAGTGCGCTAAAACATAAGATAACAAAGATTGTTTATAAATTACCGAGGACTTGCAGGGTGAAAAAACGGGTAACACTGACGTTTCCCCAACGATCGATCCAAATGCCTGTCACCTATCGACTGGCAAAGGATTTTAATGTTGCAGCCAACATTATCCGTGCTCAGGTGGCTCCGAATCAAGTGGGCAAACTGGTGCTAGAGTTATCAGGGGACATCGACCAACTAGAAGCGGCGATCGACTGGATGCGATCGCAAAATATCGGCGTTTCCCTAGCCAGTCGGGAAATACTCATAGACGAAGATATATGCGTTCACTGCGGTTTGTGTACGGGAGTTTGCCCGACAGAAGCCTTGACCCTTGACCCCGAAAGCCTTAAACTAAGTTTTGCTCGATCGCGGTGTATCGTTTGCGAGCAGTGCATCCCCACTTGTCCGGTGCAAGCTATTTCTACTAACCTCTAGACACTGTACAAACTCATCGGGATCATCATCGTTTTTTTGCCTGGTTCTCCTAATTGTGCCATTGGATGAAAAAAAACTCTTGGGTTTCCCTAACTCTACTTTTTATTACTTATTTCACTTTGGGCTGGAAATTATCGGAGTTTGATGTTCCACCGCACCTGACTTGGTTTCTAGCCATAGCTTCAATTTTAGTGTTGGCTGTCGCCTTGGCGTTCCCTCTGAGAGGCATAAAAGCCTTAATTTTGCGGTGGTTTTCGAGTGATATCGGTGCTTTTCTTTCTATTATTGTAGGAGCTTTTGTGGCAGTGGTAGTTTTTGCTTGGCTGCACCTTTTTGCTACTTGTTTACTCTTGATTTCAGCCGGAGCTTTGGCAAGACTCGATATTCAAATATCTGGTTGGAAAAATTGGCGGGCTTTTGCGGTATTAGCTACCATTTCTTTAACCGGTGTGGGGTTGGGCGGAGCGATCGAGTTTTGGTCAAGGACAGGCAGGCTCGTATTCTCTTAATGAGGAACGGGAAATTCATCCAACCAAATTCTATAAGTCGCAACGGATATTTAGCCGAAAACTATCAGATCGCCCATCAATAAATACAGCTTATTTTTTTTCAATCCCCCACCGGATTAATTCCCCGTTCCGCGCCGTAATCATAGCAGTTTTCAAGCCTGGTGAGGTACAGCATCTCAATTGCCGATTCCCCGTTGCGGGTTACTAATCCCCAATTACTAATTACTAATTACCAATTACCGACAAACCTGGGGTGGAACTGAAAACCCCTAGGGCAGTATTGAACTGTAGCGACTTTTGCTCAAAATGTTATTGCCAAGATCCCGCAAGTCCCGCACCCAAAAACTTATCGCAATAAAAAAGCAGCTTTAGGGAGCTGCTAGTCAGAATGCATGAGGTATTGTTTTTAGAATAGAGCAGGTGGAATTCGATCGGTGCTGGGTTACATTTTTTGATACGGGAGAGTTAATGAGTGAATGGACGATCGTAAAATCGTCACATAGGAGGATAGCATTGATGCTAAATTTCCCGACAATCAAGTTAGCGTTTAACTGTCCTTGCGCCCTACAGCCCTTCAGCGGTGGGGCCCTTTTATTTTTAGGGAGAACTCAATAGCCGAATTTAGCGCATCAGATGAGTCTGCCATTAGTTCTTGTATAAAATTTCCGGATCGCCACATCCTCATACTTATAAAAGTTACGCCTCACACCCACTCAAACCCGGTGGATTTCAAAATATGGGGTGGTTAAACGGACACACTGTGACAAAAACCAGTATTTTCACCGAAGTCATACCATTTTAGATTTTAGATTTTAGATTTTGGGAATGACTGATGAAGCTTGTGGTTTGGAGCTTGCGTATAGTTGCATTATTTTTTGAACTGGTATCAAAAGTCCTCAGAAACCTGTTATTTTCTTAGAAACTCGGTTTCTGAATGTATCAATTGAGATCAGGCCCGGTTTCTGGTTTGATAACTTTTTGGATTTCCTCGATCGCCCTAGTCGCCACTTCTTCAGCCCTTTCGCCCATGCCTGCACAGACTCGGACATCTGCTTGAGTGTAGAAACGCTCTCGCTGGTTCACAAGGCTTTGCAGCTTAGATTTGATCTCGCCCTCCCGCAGTAGGGGTCGAGTGGTGTCCGAACGCAGTCGCTCGTACAGTTGATCAACAGGCACATCCAGCCAAACTACTACACCGTAGTGCAAGTAACCCCAATTCATTGATCGAGTCACAATGCCGCCGCCGGTAGCCACAACCGAATTTTTATAAGCAGACAATTCGCCGAGCACTTTAGTTTCTAGTTCCCGAAAAGCCTCTTCCCCTTCTCGATCGAAAATCTCAGCAATTGACTGATTAGCAACTCGAACAATTAGCTCATCAGTATCAAAAAAACGGTATTTTAATTTTCTTGCCAGAATCCGCCCCACCGTTGTTTTTCCCGCGCCCATCATCCCGACAAGATAGATATTTACTCCCCTCAACCCATCCACTGCCAAATCCTCCGATATTTTTCTATTTTTTCAGGTTAATCGATCCGCCACTGAGGCCATCATCGTCATCAAACTCATCACCCTCATCCAGTCCCCAATCCTCCTCTGCTTCTGCCAGAGGATTTATTGGTGCTTCATCAGCGGGTTTAGGAATCTCCCCTCCCGGAGGAACCAGCACTCGATACTCCGCATCGTATACCGACTCAGTTTGTCCCACCCCAGACTGGCTCGGATCTCTATAGCCGTAAGAATATACTGAGCCAGCCCAAGATTTGCTTTTCGGTTCCTGCTGAGCTTCGTAAGCCCTCGGATTTGCCGCTGGAACATCATTTACCTGCGGTTGATCGGGAAAATCGCGATCGTCCCCCCAATCGTCATCACCCCCTTGAGAGCCTGATTTTGAGCTATCTGAGACCCAATCGTCCTCATCGTCTGCTGCTGCATAAGTCGTCGGTTGAGCGTAATCCTTCGCCCCATCGGGGTTTGGAGTTTCTTGCTGGAAAGTCCGGGCACTGTAACCAGACGAGGTGCCGTACTCAGTTCGGTAGGAACCAGGAGCCTGAGTTTGGCTATTTTCCCTATTCAGATCCGGGTCAATTCCCTGTTTTCTAGGAGGGGGAGGTGGCGTGTAAGGTGTCCTCCCGTCTTCGGGGAAAGTTTCGGGACGGCTGCGACTTGATCTGCCCGTGCGGTCTCCCGTTAGAGATAGATAATTTGAAAAAGCCAGCAAACCAGAAATCAATAAAGATGTGAGAGCTCCCACCACCATGCTCAGCAGAATCCAGATAGATAAAGGTAAAGCAGGCGATCGAACTCCCAAAAACACCAGCGATAATGCCGGCTCCACATTTTGCAGGGCAAAAATAGTTAACCCCAACACAATTACTAGCAAAAATACAAGTCGCATATTAAAAATATTGGTAATTGGTAATTGGTAATTGGGAACTTGTGCTGAGCGTAGCCGAAGTATTGCTAATTAAAACTAACAAATCATCAATAACTACCTGTCAACTGTCAACTGTCAACTGTCAACTGTCACCTGTCAACTGTCAACTGCCAACTAACTCCCTTCTTCTTCCTTCCAGCGTTTGAGAGGAACGCAATCAATCCCCAACTGGTCTAAAGCGCGAGCCACCACAAAGTCAACCAAATCTTCAATAGTTTGCGGATTGTGATACCAAGCAGGAATCGCTGGTACAATTCTAGCTCCAGCTTCCGCCAAGGTAGTCAAATTCCGCAGGTGAATCAAGCTAAAAGGCGTTTCGCGAGGCACGAGTACCAATTTTCGCCCTTCCTTGAGCTGAACGTCGGCCGCTCTTTCGAGCAAATCCGAACTCAAGCCAGCCGCCAATTTGCCCAGCGTACTCATGCTACAGGGAATAATGATCATCCCTTGGGTGCGAAAGGAGCCACTAGCAATATTAGCACCGACGTCTTGCCAGGGATGACACCGAAGTTTACCCATTGCGGGTACTCCTGCTTGTTCCCGCCAGAATTCCTCTTGAAGCGTCGGTTCTGCGGGCATTCGGGTGTTCTGTTCGCTTTGCCAAACCATGTAAGTAGACTTGGAAGCAACCAGTTCGATCGCGCGATCTGCCTCCAACAAATATTTCAATGTTCGCACCGCATAAATCAGTCCCGATGCTCCAGTAACTCCTAAGATTAGGGGGTAGTTATTCGTCATTAGTTATTGTTAGTTGTCGGTTGACTGTTGTTGGTCATTAGTTGTTATATCAAATCTGTTAGCATCGGAATTATTCATATATCTCTTCTCGATCTCTGCGTGAATCAGCGTCAATCCCTTGTCATCTGCGGTTAACAAATTCTTTTTTCACCGCAGATACAGGCAGATAAACACAGATTAACGCAGATAAATTATATAAATTCCGGTTTCACCGTCCGTGAGTGTTGACTTTTGACTGGATGTGACAATTCCGATGCTATCGGATTTGATATTAGTCATTAATTGTTTTTTGATAATTTTTGAGTCGAGTTGGCAGCCCACTTCTTAATACTTAGTTGCCCGATCGTGACAACTAAGTATTGAGAAAAGTTAACTGTCAACTGTCAACTGTCAACTGATTATTCATCATCATCAAAAGCTTGACTGCCGCCGCCAACTGCAACTAAATCAATTTGCTGGCGGTAGTAATCAACACTCTTGACTTGAACTTCTACCCGATCGCCCAAACGGTACTGATTGCGGTTTTTCCGACCCACCAGAGTTTGCTGGCGCGATCGATATTCGTACCAGTCATCCTTTAGCGAAGAAACGTGCACCAATCCTTCAACACGCAAGATGTCGCTCTCCGGCGGCCGCACCTCAATTTCCACAAAGAAACCGTAAGACTGTACACCTGTAATCAAACCCTGAAAAGTTTGCCCGGTGCGTTCTTTCATCAATCCGGTTTTCTTCAATCCCTGCAAATCGCTTTCGGCATCCTCAGCAACCCTTTCACGTTCCGTCAGGTGTACCACGGCCGATGCAAACTCTGTCTCAAATTCGTGGTGCAAATCTGGCGGGAGAACATTCCAAGTAATTTGACCGTGACAGGAGGAATGGTGCAAGTCAACTTTTTCCTTAGCCCGTGTTGTGCGGCTGCTGCGGCCTTGCTCGAACACCGCTTGCAACACCCGCAGTACCAGCAAATCGGCGTAGCGGGAAAGCGGCGAAGTGCAGCGCGTGTAACCCTCTGACAGCCCCAAACCGAAGTGTGGCTTGGGAGTTGTGCTGTAAACAGCGGGCTTCATGGTGTCTTCTAGCAGGTAGGTGAGAACTCTTTCGGACTTAAGGCCGGCAAACTGCTGGGTAAATCGCTGAAAGTCCAAGGGCAAAACTTCTTCTTCGGTTTCGAGATACAGTTCGCCTCCGAGGTTGTTCGAGAGTTTGATGAACTCTTGAATGTCTGCCGGATCCGGCATCGGCTGGACGCGGTAAATTGCTGGGACTCCCAAGGCTTGCAGGTGGGTGGCGACAGCTTGGTTGGCGAGTACCACCAACTCGGAGACAGCCGACTGAGCAGGGGTAGCGACTGCAAAAGCTCCTAATTCGCCTTCGTCGTCGAAGTGAGAGTTAGCATCGGGCAAATTTAGTTCAAAAGCTCCTCGCTTGAGCCTTGTCTGTCGGGCAGCCTGTGAGGCGGCACCGAGTTGATCGAGGAAAGGACGGAGGGCGGAGGATAAAGGGTGCTCTTCGGCATCGCCTGGTTCGAGAATTGCTTGAGCTTGCTGGTAGGTGAGGTGGTAGTCAATTTGAATGACGCTGGTTTGAATTTCGTATTCTAGGAGTTCTCCTGATTCGTCTAGGGTTAGCAGTATGCTAAATGCCAGCCGTTCTGTGTCTGGCAGCAGAGAACAGCGCTCGTTGAGGGTTTCTGGCAGTACGGCGATGATTTTTTCTCCCAGATGGGCGGCAGTGCCTCGCTTGCGGGCTTCGCGGTCGATCGGCGTTTCTGGCTGCACGTACTCGGCGGCGTCGCTGATGTGGATTCCTATTTGCCAGCGGCCGGGCTTCAGGGTTTCGATCGACAAAGCGCGTTCCACTGGCGGATCGGAGAGGAAGGATGTTGGATCGAACTCGTTTTCGCCTCCTCCTTCGGAGATATTTTCCTCCTGGGAGCGAGGGCTATCGTTTTCGCTGTTGGTTGTTCCCGGTTCGTTTTTGCTGAAGCTAACAGTCAGAATGTTACGCAAATCTAGGCGTTTTTTGATGTCGGTTTTTTTGACTTTGCTGGGCAAATTTTCCGCTGCTTTGATGACGGCGGCGGGGAACGATCGCGGCAAGTCGTGTTTGCAGCATACGATGTCGAGGTCGTCAGCGGCTTCGGCGTCGGAACCGAGTACCTGTACTACTTTGCCGACTGGGCGATGGGTGCCGAGGGGGTAGCGTTTGACTTCGACGTGTACTAGGTGATCGATCGCCTCTTGGAGATTTGTGCCATTTGCGAGCAAGTCTAGTTCAAACAACAGGCGATCGTCCAGGGGGATTGCTCTGTAGCTGACGCGGCCGGTGGGGGTGGCGGTTTGCTTGACTCGCGCCAGTACCGAGGGGTTGGCGCGTTCGAGGATGAGCATGACTTCGCCTTCGGGCGATCGGCGCCGGCTACCTTCTTTGATGATTTTGACTAAAACTCGATCGCCATTCCAAGCTGTCGAGAGGTGACTTTCCCGCACGTAAACGTCTTCTGAGCCTTCGGCGTCTTGAATTGCAAAGCAAAATCCTTTGCTCGAACAGCGCAGTTTTGCTTCTACTACGTCGTCTTCAGCTACTCGGCGATAGCGGCCTTTGTCTTTGACTAATATGCCAATTTTCTCTAGAGCTTCTAATGCGATTTGAAGTTTGAGTTGACTGGTGGCGTCGTTGCAGTCGAGTTTTTTCTCCAATGCTTTAGGAGCCACTAATTTGTCTTCTGTAAAATTTGCCAGCAGTGCAGCGATAGAAAATTCCATGTAGCGATCGATCCTCTTGTTTCCAGCAATTAGTCTAATTTTGGCGAAATCAGCCGCACCCCCTCGGGCCCTCGTAGTGCCTGCTTCCCAACAAATGCGCGGGTTGATAGGTGGAGACGCGAGCACAGCCACCTTGTTTGATCGCGAGGTTTTTTTGAGATTCTCTCCCGACACCGGCTTCGTGCTAATTGTCTGCTGTCTGTCTTGAACTGACTGCTGACGGTGCAGACAACTGTCCCGCACGCTATTCCCCAATACAATTTTTTAGCGTTGGTTTGTTTGCTTTTAGGTCAACAGCGCCGAGCACTTCGCAAATTAGAAAGCCCCTGTCGGTTCTTAAAAGATGGCTCGATACTGAAAGCGACGGCTTGAGTCGAGGATGAGCCGATGGAGGGATGGAGAGGGATAAAATTTGCATTTCTTCCTTCTGCCTTCTTCCTTCTGCCTTGTTCCTTCTTCCTTTTGAAGTGCCTCTTGCTTGTTGCTTTAGCAAAGAATTTACCGGATCTTTAAGGCAAAATTGCTAGTAGCTCGCTGCTGCGATGCCCTTGTTTTTTTGCACGCGATCTGTCCTTGCGGACGGAGGTGCAACGAGCGAGTCGGGAGCAATCTGTGCTGTAGAAAGTGCAAGGTACACAAAACCGGAGACTTTTACTACTTTTGCTTAGTTGCTGTGCCATCTCTTATAGGTAGAAATGACGCCCGGTGCTTGTTAGCTTAAACTGCCGGATGTGGGATGGGGTTTAGTGGCGTGAAAGGTTGCGCGGATGACTCACCTTTAATTTATTGTATGTTGAATAGGTGCTTTCAGAAAATAGTTTTCTCTGGGCTGTACTACACTTAAGTCATAAGCCCCTTCTGGTTTCGGGGTCAAAAAATTATGTTTGCTGAATTTCGTGCCCTTTATCCCGCTGGACAGTTAATCTGTGAGTTGCTGACTGTTCATCACGGTAAGTTTGTTGTTCGCTGTCTGGTTCAGGTTGACGGCAAAACTCTTGCTACTGCTATGTCGGCTGCTGAGTCTGTTGAGGATGCGGAAGACCGCGCCCGGTTGCGAGCGATCGCTGTTCTCGGATTTGCTGCGCCCGATCGTGCGATCGCGAGTGTTGATCCGGCTCCGGTTGCTGCTGTTCCCCCTCCTGCTGCTGTTCCCCCTCCTGCTGCTGTTTCCCCTGTTGCTGCTGTTCCCCCTCCCCCTCCTGCTGCTGTTCCGGTTCCTGTTGGGCCCACAAGTGTTCCTCTCCCGGTTCTAGAAATGCCTGTTGCTGACAAATTGCCGCCAACAGATCAAAGCAATTTTGTCAAGACTGAAGCGAAATTAAATGAAGAGCCGATCGCACCTGTACCGGAACCGTTGCCCCCAACGGTCGATCGGACGGAGGCTACTGGATTTGTACCAAAGCAGTTAGACTCAGACGCTTGGCTTTCTTCTAGCTACGGCGAACCACTTCAGGAACTGGATGTGCCTACTTCTAGCCAAAGTGAACTGCTACAGGGTGCGGCCGAAGTCAGGGAATTGCAACCGATCGCAGTGGGAATTCCGAGCGATGCGATCGAGGATAATTCGGATACGATCGCCGAAATAGACGCCATCCTCAAACGCCTGCAATGGAAGAAAAAACAGGAAAGCGACTGTCTTGAACAAAATTACGGCAAGTCGTCCCAGAGAGAGCTTTCTAGCGAACAGTTAGTAGATTTTCTAGAATATCTGGAAATCTACAGCAGAACCACTGAGGAAATCAAGCGGTTGGGCTGGACTCCCAACCAAGGAAAAGATTATCTCAAACAAGGTTATGGCAAAGAAGCGCGCCATTTCTTAAATCAAGTAGAATTGCTCGACTTCCTCCAATATCTCGAATCTTTGCCCTAGTAATTATGTAGGGTTTCTAGGTGTGATGTTTTTTATAAAAAGCTACATATAGCAGTTTTCAATTGTATGAAATACAGTAAGGACTTAAGTAGGACGCCGTATCCTGCGCCCCAGCATCTGTAATTCACTCCACTGAAAACTGCTATATGACTGTTAAAAATTAAAAATCAAAAATGAAGAATATTTCCTCATTTTTGATTTTTAACTTTTTATTTAGACGACAGCGGCGATCGGGCGGCTGGCGGAAGGACGGCGATCGATGACTTGATCGACTAATCCGTAGTCCTTTGCTTCTTCAGCGGACATGAAGAAATCCCGTTCGGTATCTTCTTCAATGCGGGAAAGCGGCTGACCGGTATGGTTGGCAAGATGTTCGTTCAGGCGGCGCTTGTGGTACAAAATTTCTTTGGCCTGAATTTCAATATCGGTTGCTTGTCCTTGAGCTCCGCCTAGAGGTTGGTGGATCATAATCCGGGAGTGAGGCAAACTCATCCGCTTGCCTTTAGCGCCGGCACTCAACAGAAAAGCGCCCATGCTGGCGGCCAAACCGAGACAAATAGTGCAAATGTCGGGGCGGATGTGGTTCATCGTGTCAAAAATGCCCATACCTGCTGTTACCGAACCCCCTGGGGAGTTGATATATAGGTAAATATCTTTCTCGGGGTCTTCGGCGTCTAAAAATAGCAATTGGGCAACGATCAGGTTGGCTAAGTCTGAGTCAACCTGTTGGCCCAAGAAGACGATGCGATCGCGCAGGAGTCGCGAGTAAATGTCAAAGGCGCGTTCGCCGCGACCGGATTGTTCTATAACGGTTGGGATCATTGACCGGGCCTGCCTATTACGTATCTTTTTTTAATTTTAGCGATTTGGGTTCATTTATAGTTAGGGAGGGGTGGCGCGCGATCGAGAAATCGGCAAAATCCTTTAGTTGGGAGGGATTGGGGCGGTCATGTGGGGAAATTGTGGCGGGGGTGCGATCGGATTTCCGATCCAAGGGCGATCGATGTTGAGGAAGCGGACATCAATAAACGTTGTTTGTTATGTGGCGATCGTATCATTGCGACAACTGAAATCCCTCGATCGCGGCTGACACTAGGGAAATGGTCGAGGAACTCCGCAGGGCGAATCACCAGCTTCAAGACAATCAAGCAGAGTCTTCATCGGGACGCGAGTAGCGATAAAGACAGGAGTTCACCCTAAAATTTCGGGGTCGCTATGAACGATAGTAGCTGCGTATGGCAAAGAAAAGGTTGTGACATGGAGACAATCTTCCTCAGTCCAGGTATTACTTGGCTCGAATAACCTGTTAGTTTCCATCGCTAAATCCCCACTGGAATTCCCTCGCATGAATCTTTTCTACCAAAGCTGAAACTTTAACGGGTGAATTATCAGGTACTAAATCCCGATCGACTATTTGTTGAGCCGTTGCCAGATTTTGGCTTCCCATAGCATCACTCGTATGAAAGACTAGACAATTCACTTGACTGAGACGAGCCGACAGGATTTGCAAAAGAGCCATCAGAACACGATCGCCACCGTAAGCTCCGCATCCCCAAAACCCTGTATGAATAATCAAACTGGGTGCTTTAGAAAACTCTAAATGTGACTCAATTCGTGCTGCTGAAAATCCAGTAAAGGCTGTTTTCAGGATGTATTCAATTTCTGCACTGCTATAAGAACCCTCGCCATAGGAAGGAGCTTCTATCGCAATGATGTTTGTGATGGTAGGCGGATTTATAGCAATCCTAAATGATTTTCTATACCTAGAGCAATCCTAATTAATTTTATCCGTGCAATTATATTGATGTATT
>NZ_JAUBQX010000006.1:108679-224273 GCF_036701505.1 Microcoleus sp. Pol11C2 | reverse complement strand
CGGAAAATTGCTGCGACGCCGAAACTGGGGGCGAAGAACCAGCCTGATTGACCCAAGGGGTAAAGCAGGAACACCGACACAAACACGGCGATGGGGCCGGTGAATGCTAGGGCGTTGTAGGGACGGATGCCTACCAAACGGGCGATTTCAATCTGACGCAGGCAAAAGCCGATCAGTGCGAAGGCGCCGTGGAGGGCGACAAATGTCCACAAACCACCGAGTTGGAACCAGCGGGTGAAGTCCCACTGTGCTTCGGGGCCCCACAGGAACAGCAGGGAGTGTCCGAGGCTGTTGGCTGGGGTGGAGACTGCTACGGTGAGGAAGTTGGCTCCTTCGAGGTAGGAGCTTGCCAAACCGTGGGTGTACCAGGATGTGACGAAGGTGGTGCCTGTTAACCAGCCACCGATGGCTAGGTAGGCGCAGGGGAATAGCAGGATGCCAGACCAGCCTACGAAGACGAAGCGATCGCGTTTGAGCCAGTCGTCGAGGACATCAAAGATGCCTCTTTCGGTCTGGGCGCGTCCGACTGCGATTGTCATTTACGCAAATCTCCAAATGGATATAATTACAACGGATCTGTCTCTAGTCATGAGTCTTCCACCGTTGCCTCTGCTTAGCAGAAAACAAGTTGGATTATGAACAGAGTTTACTTTTCTTTACCGTATTGACGATTATAGAGGTAATTCTTTACAAGAGCAAGTTTTTATTAAAAAACTTCCGACTTTTGACTTTTGACTTGTGGGAAGTCCCCGAAGCCCTCGAAGCCCCCGAAGTCTTTGCCCTGCATTTGGGAACTTCTACTATATAGGAGTCTCTGCGCTTTGCGTCAGAAGCCCGGTGGCTTGGTAGATATATCGGCCTCAACCTCTGATTTTTCTAAGAAACTGGGTTTCCGTGGGTAAGTCCTATATATATACTGAGGATAGAGCTCCAAACTTAGGTTTTTAAGACTATATGTTCAGCATTGACATCATTGTGAAGAATACGCCCGTCTCGCTGTCGGTGCAGCGGAAGTTGGAGGAGGACGCTGAGACTGTTTACCAGCAGGTGCTGGCGGCGATTCGCAACTCCCAACCGCAAATTTTGGAACTCACCTGCGAGAAAAATCCTGAGAAAAAGGTGGCTGTACTCAGCAGCGAGATTTCTGGGGTGGTGGTTTCTCAGAAATCGGGGGCGTCATCTACAGGCAGATCCCCTGGTTTTGTCTCGATGACAGCAGAATGAGGACTGGGGGTGTTGGTGCCGATATGAGCCAGTCAGCCGTTGCTGTGCGGGATTTGGGTTTTTGCTGGCCGTCGGGCGATCGAGTGTTGCAAGGTTGCTCTCTGGATGTACCTAAGGGCGAGTTTTGGATGCTTTTGGGCACTAACGGCAGCGGCAAGTCTACGCTGTTGAGGCTGATGGCTGGGCTGCTGCACCCCCAGTCGGGGGAAATTGACCTGGGCGGGCGGGTGGGTTTTGTGTTCCAAAACCCGGATCACCAATTGGTGATGCCGACGGTGGGTGCGGATGTGGCTTTTGGTTTGGTGGAGGAAAAGCTTTCTAACGTTCAGGTGCGGGAGAGGGTGGCGGAGGCTTTGGAGGCTGTGAATTTGCTGGATTTGCAGCGGCGGCCGATTTATGCTTTGAGTGGCGGTCAGAAGCAGCGAATTGCTCTTGCTGGGGCGATCGCCCGTCACTGCGAAATTCTGCTGTTGGACGAACCGACGGCTTTGTTAGATCCTGATTCTCAGTTGGATTTGGTGGCGGCGGTGCAGCGGTTGGTGAAAAATCGCGGGATTACGGCTTTGTGGGTGACTCACCGTTTGGATGAGTTGAATTATTGTGATGGGGCTTTTTTGTTGGAAAAGGGTCAAGTTGTCGATCGGGGAGATCCGGCGCGTTTGAAGCAGCGGTTGATGCAAAGTCAAGATGTTTAGCTGTTAAGTAGCGATTGAAAGCTATTTGTTGTTAATATCAACCATTAAGTTACTAGGAAGCCGACAGAGGAATCGCCCGCAAATAATTAGAGTTTTGTTACTTATTCCAATAACATACAGGAATAAATAGTATTTTGATTATTTAGGAGATACTCATGAACAATTATCCTGACTTATCTTACCAAGGATATGAGGTGATCCGCGAACTAGGACGTAATCGAGAAGGGGGACGAATTACCTGGCTTGCCTCAACTATTGATACTACTGAGATAAAACAGCAAGTGGTTGTCAAGCAGTTTTGTTTTGCTCAATCTGGTTCTGACTGGTCAGCTTTTAGTGTTCATGAACGAGAGATTCAGGTTTTGCAAGGACTCAACCATCCTGGTATTCCTCGCTACTTAGGAGGGTTTTCCACGTCGGATGGTTTCTGTATGGTGCAGGAGTATATCGATGCACCATCTTTAGGAGTGTTACGCAGTTTTGAACCCGAAGAAATCAAGCAAATTGCTGTATCTGTGCTAGAGATTTTAGTTTATTTGCAAAATCGAATTCCGCCAGTCATCCATCGAGATATTAAACCAGAAAATATACTGGTGGACGATCTACTCAGGGTTTATCTGATCGATTTTGGGTTTGCGCGAATTGGCAGTCAGGAAGTATCTGGCAGTAGCGTTTTCAAGGGAACGCCCGGTTTTATTCCCCCCGAACAGTTACGGAAACCTACAGAAGCCTCTGACTTATATGGGTTGGGAGCAACCTTGATTTGTTTGCTTACAGGTACGCCCTCGACAGCACTTCAGGACTTAACGGACGAGGATGACCCCTATCTTATTCGGTTCAGCCAGCTAATCCCACATCTAAGTTTACGATTTGTTAGCTGCTTGGAAAAGATGGTGCAACCGAGGCTCAGAGAGCGCTATCCAAATGCTGTTACAGCTTTGGAAGACCTTAAATCGTTGTATGTCTTTCGAGTACCAGAAGTCAGCTTAAATATAAATTCTCTGGTTTTCCAAGCAACTCGGTTAGGTGAAAAAATCACACAAAAAATTCAATTTCGCAACTTAATGTCTGACACTTTGCTAGAGGGAAGTTGGGAAGTAGCTCCTCATCTTCAAGATCCGCCACATACTCCAGATTCCCATGCTTGGATTTCTTTCTCACCTGCTAGTTTTAAGGAGAATTTAGTCAAGTGTGAAATTACCGTAGATACTTCCCTCCTTGCAGCAGATAAACATTACGAGCGTCATCTTCTTTTACATACAAATGCCTCGCCAGAAATACATGATGTAACTATCAGGGTTCAGACAGCACCTTTGCCAATTGATGTTAAGAAACCTCCCTACAAAAACATGGCAGTATTGTTGATATTTTCAACAGTAATAACAACTATAGTCATCGGTAGTTTAGGTTGGTCTCAACCAGCTATAGGAATTATTGCTCTAGCTGTTGCCACAGTAGCAACTATTTGGGGGACAGGAGCAAACCTTGGAATTAAAGCATGGAGTTGGATAGGGGGCGGTATAGGCTTAACTTTTATAGGACTGGCGATACAGATAACTCAAGGTTTCTCTAGTGCCCTTTTCGCGCTGATTTTTGGCGCGATCTCAGGTGCAATGCTTGGAGCGGTGTTTGGAGTTTGGGTTGATATAATTGTTATTCATCTTCTGGAGCGTGACTTTTTGAGAGAAATCACACTCGATCGCTTTGTGTTAACGCTGTCAGCACTAAGCACAGTGCTGGGAATTGCTTTAGGTATGGGATTTGTAGTCGGCTTTATAAATGTCTATACTTTGCTAACGTTGGGGGGATCGGGACTGCCTCTTGCAGCTATGTTGTTGTATCCATCCCTTAAACATCGCTGGTTGATTGCCCGCTACCGTAAGTCCGAACAAAACTTGATTCAGCCGTGAGATATAGGCGACGGCATAACAACTTCACAGAAGACTATTCTAACAAAAATTCATAGAGCGTGAAGTTCACTCTAAAAGTTTCTGGGAAATTAAAATTAATTCATCGGACGATCGTGATGAGTTAGACAAGAGCGGTGTAGCAATGTTTGATACCCAATCAATCTCGCAATCCTCGATCGCGCAACCAAGTATCTGCCCAAATTGTATCGGCTTCTGACAGCGGTGGTATGACTTCCCAGTTGCGATAATCTATCTTCAGGTCGTAACTTGCTAGGTCGTAAATTTGAGTGAATAATTCCTGCAAATTGATTATAGGTTCGGTATCGCCCGATCGCAGTGGTAAAGGAAAGGCAGGCAGCGGGTTCTGCACGTTAAAAGCGTACAAATCTGCTCTGGGACGGCGATTTCCCCGACACACCAAAACGCTATAGTGGCTTTCAATGTCATTGCCAATAACTGGCATTTTTTGACCGCGCCGCAATAAATCTATTTCAATTAAATGAGTGCGGCTACCTAAAATTTCTTCTCGCTTTTCTTCGTACATTTGTCGTCCTTTTCCTGTGCGCTTATTGCTAGGCGAGAGGATTTCAATCAGGGTGATTAATTCTTGGTTTCCTCTTTCTCTAATTTCTAAATAGCCTTCCCGAACCTGGTAGGGCATGGGAATATTTACTGTCAAGGGTTGGGTTGGTGGCGCTGCAACTGCTACGTTTGATGTGATTAATTCGGTTGTGGTTCTTGGCTGAATTACGTTTACATCAGGAATGCCAATTGATAAATTGTCGTCAGCGGTTTCATAGATTCTCACTTCCAAGGAGACTAAATACTTAGGACGAAGTTGGGGAGACAAAAATCTAAAAATTTCACTAATTAACAAGTGGTGTAGGGCGGGCCAGAGTTCGGGATGCTCTAAATACGGGTCCATACCAGGAAAGGGAGATGGCATTGATGTGACTCCTTGACTTAAATCTATTTACAGTTTAGCAATGTGGTTTTGGGAAAATTAGGGTCGATCGCACTTCCTGTCAAATAGAATAATTCCTATTTGTGGAAGGGCGATCGCACTTGTTAACGGTTAAACTTCGATCTGCAATTGTGTTTCAATTGGAACGCTGTTTTCATTTAACACAGACACCGCATTTACGAAAACAATTGTATGCGGGACTGCAGGCATTAAGCGGCGCAGCGCGTTCAAGTAAGATTCGGCATCGGGGCGGCGGGCGAAACGGGCGACTGTTAACCGCTGACAGTTGGGGAGGTGGCGAATTAGATGCCAAGGTTGAAGTCGATCGCGATATGTCGGTTGTTTTGGTATCATAGGAAAATCCTTCCCACTTTTGTGGGTGGTGAATGAAAGGCGATCGCTCTAGATTTCTCAGGTCGGAGGGCGATCGCTGTTAACTATCTTTATTAAAAGATATGAGCATAGCTGCTGTCAAGCATAAATGGGATTAATTCGATTACGAGTTCGAGAACTCGCTGAGGAGAAGGGTTGGACGCTCAAAGAAGTCTCGGACAGAACGGGAATTCCTTACAGCACGGTTAAAAAATACGCCCAAGCTCCTAAACTGGCAACAGTGGACTATACGGCTTTGCAGAAACTTTCTGCTGTCTTCGATTTGATGATCGAAGATTTAGTCGAGGTTTTGGAAAATTAAACTGATTTGTCAGCGGGAAAATGGGTCTAATTCGATTGCGGGTTCGAGAACTAGCCGAAGAGAAGGGTTGGACATTAAAAGAAGTTTCTGAGCGATCGGGCATTCCTTACAGTACGGTTAGAAGTTATGCCCATTCTCCCAAACTGGCAACGGTAGATTACACAGCTTTAAACAAAATGGCTCGCGTGTTTGATATTGCGGTCGAAGATTTAGTTGAGATTTTGGAACAGTAAAGAAAAAATAATGCTCGCGAAGATTCAAAGAGAGTTGATTGTCTGAGGACATAACATTGTTGTGCTTCTAGTATTTTACTCAAAAAAACCAGGACACAACATTGTTGTGTCCCTACTGTATTGTCGGCAATTGAGCAATCGTATTTTACTCAAAAAAGCCAGGAGACAACATTGTTGCGATTTCTTACCTCATCTCATATCCAAACAAATTCGGATCGACTTCTCCCAAATTCAAATCTGCCAAACCATACTCGGCCCAACGCCTTTCTACCATCGCCGCCACATCCGGATCTGACTCCAACACTTCCCCCCATTCGTGATCGCTTTCCGGCGGCATCTTCGTAGTAGCATCAATCCCCATTCTGCCTCCCAAACCAATCTTTTCACTGGCAAAATCTAACGTATCAAAAGGCGTATTCGGCAGAATAAATACATCCCGAACCGGATCGACTTTAGAACTAATTGCCCACACTACTTGACGCGGATCGCGAATGTTGATACTTTTATCGACAACAATCACAAACTTAGTGTAAGTAAACTGCGGTAATGCACTCCAAAATGCTAAAGCAGCCCGGCGCGCTTGACCGGGATATGCTTTATCGATCGAGATAATTGCCGCTTTATAACTCAGGGCTTCCATCGGTAAGAAGAAATCGACAATTTCCGATACTTGCTGCCGCAAAATAGGGGTATAAATACGGTTAAGCGCGATCGCCATCATTGCTTCTTCTTTCGGCGGGCGCCCGCTAAATGTGGTCAGATAAATCGGGTCTTTGCGGTGCGTCATGCAGTGGAACCGCACCAACGGCGAATCTTCCACGCCGCCGTAATAACCCATGTGATCCCCAAAGGGCCCGTCGGGCAGAACTTCACCGGGGGTAATCGTTCCTTCTAACACGATTTCCGAGTCCGCCGGTACTTCCAAATCTACCGTTTTGCACTTCGCCAATTGCACGCCGGAACCGCCGTAAAGTCCCGCAAATAACCATTCCGATAAATCTACAGGAATTGGCGTTGCTGCGGCGAGAATAATCAGGGGATCGACTCCAAGGGCGATCGCAACTTCCAACTTTTTACCAGCCTGCGCCGCTTTCCGCAAGTGTCGCGCCCCGCCCCGCACCGATAACCAGTGTACAGTCATCGTGTTTTTTGACTGCAACTGCAACCGATAAACCCCCACATTCGGAGTGCCCGTTTCGCAATCTTTGGTAATTACCAAACCCAGGGTGATAATTTTGCCCGCATCTCCCGAATAAGGGCGAATCATCGGGATTTTGTTCAAATCCACCCCTTCTCCCTCAAATACCACTTGCTGACAAGCTGGGAAAAAGTCGCGGCCCGGTTTAGCTTTCACTACATCAAACAGCACTTTGCCGAATTCTATCGCTTGGGAAATCTTTTTCGGCGGTTTTGGCTGTTGCAGCATTCCCAGTTTTTTGCCGAGCTCTTCTAGTTCGATCGGCTTTTCCATGTTCATCGCCCAGCAAACGCGCTCTTCTGTGCCCAACAGGTTGATTGCGACGGGGAAATCTGCCCCTTTGACGTTTTCAAACAGCAATCCAGGGCCGCCTTTTTGCAGCATTTGGTTGGAAATTTCGGCAATTTCGAGGTCGGAATCGACTAAAGCGCTAATCCGGCGTAGTTGTCCCCGTTCTTCGAGTAGTTTTAGGAATCCCCGCAAGTCTCTTGCCATTGTTGTTAAAGAATTGTTAAGTGTCCCTACTATTATGCGGCGATCGGGGGATGGAGTGCGGGGTGGGGGCGATCGGGCGATCGCTAAATAAATTTCTATTGTTATCGTTACTCTATGACTTGGTGTTTCTCTGATTCATCAAAAATTGACTTTAGCTAATTTTTATTTCCAATACTCTTAACCATAATTTAAACAAAGCTTATTCTATTGTTAGTTAATCTACTATTAACCAAAATTTAAAACAAGCTTATTCTATTAAATCCATTTGTTGGTGGATTTCAGTCTATCCTATGGAGGAGATTTGCAAAGCCTGCTATCAATAATATTGAGGACGAGGAGTATGAATTTCTTCACTGCACGTTGGCGACGTGGTTTTATAGTGGCACTAGCAGTAGCGGCATTCTCGCTGACTTTGATTAGTTCTGCTGTAGCTGCTGTCACACTAAACGGTTCGGGAGCAACTTTCCCTAAACCTCTTTACGATCGCTACTTCTCTCAGATGAGAAGTGCCAATCAAATTACTGTAAACTACGAAGGAACTGGCAGCGGTGCTGGTATCAAAGCATTAATTGCAGGCACTGTTGATTTCGCAGGCAGCGACGCGCTGATGACGGCGGCGCAAATAGCCGAAGTAAAGCGCGGCGTCATGGCAGTTCCGACTGCTGGCGGCGCTGTTGCAGTTGTCTACAACTTGCCAGGAGTGACCAATCTCAGGCTAAATAGCGAGGCCATTAAAGGCATCTTTGAAGGGAAGATTACTCGCTGGAACGATGCTAAAATAGCGGGAATTTCTGGACAAGCTAAAAACTTGCCAAATACTGCGATTCGAGTAGCTGTACGGGCAGATAGCAGCGGTACAACGTTTATTTTTGCTAACCACTTGCAGGCTATCGGCAGCAGCATCAAAGCTGCCGCTCAGCCGAAGTGGCCAGACAACGTTGTCAGCGGTCCAGGAAACCCTGGCGTAGCTGCTTTGGTGAAAAATACAGCGGGTGCGATCGGCTACGTTCAAGATACTTTTGCTCGGCAAAACAATCTCCAAACAGCGTTTCTTCAAAATAAAGCTGGTAGGTTTGTAGATCCTAGCTTGGCTGAAGCAGAGAAAGCTTTAGCAGGGGAAACATTCCCCGCAGACTTCCGCTTAGTAGAAGGCAATCCCAATGATGGTTATCCGATTGTTGGCTTGACTTGGCTGTTAATCTACAAACAGTATCCTGCTGCGAAAGCAGAGGCTATTAAAAAGATGGTTAATTGGGTGATGACTACAGGTCAAGGTATCAACAAACAGCTAGAGTTTACTCAGATTCCTTCAGCTACAGCTCAAAAGGTGGTTCAAACAGTTAATCAGACTGTGATTGCCAGAGGTTAATTGGGGCGATCGCACGGGGTTATGAGTTGACGAGTTAAATCGATGACTCAAAATTCATAAATTATCAGGTTAATGTGCGCTAAATTTACTGTGTAAGGTACGTAATGCGTACCTTACACACCAGGTACGTAGCGCGCAGCAAGCGCATTAGAATTACTCTTCTTACAAGCAAATATTTGCCTTTTTACGCACTGATTCCGCTATGACGAATATTTCAAAAAAACCGAAGAAATTGACTCGAAAATCGCCACAAGCAAACACAGAAGTAGACTTGACAGATACGGCTGGTGAAGGTCTATGGATGGAGTCAGGATTTACACTATTTGTATGGGGTTTTGCCCTAGTGACAGCGGGTACGTTGTTTTGGATGAGTGCGGTAATTTTTAAAGATGCTTGGCCTGCTATTAGCCAATTTGGACTCTCATTCTTATGGAATCCCAAGTGGGATATCGGCGAGTTGCAGTTTGGGGCTTTGCCGTTTATTTACGGCACTGTGATTAGTTCTGCGATCGCCATAATCATCGCACTTCCTTTAGGGCTGTCAGTAGCTATAGTTACTAGCGAGAACTTCTTACCCGCTTGGGTGCGATCGCCTTTGGGATTCATGGTTGAATTAATCTCGGCTATTCCCAGCGTAATAGTTGGCCTTTGGGGAATCTTTGTTTTGATTCCCTTTTTGTTGCCATTGCAGCAGTCATTGTTTGATAATTTCAGTTGGTTTCCCCTGTTCAGCAGCGAACCTTTAGGCCCCGGAATGCTCCCGGCAGGAATACTGTTATCAATTATGATTTTGCCAACAGTAGCCGCCATCAGCCGCGATGTATTGCTATCTGTTCCAGTAGATTTGCGAAGTGCTTCGATGTCCCTCGGTGCCACCCGCTGGGAAACAATATTTAAGCTGTTATTACCAGCAGCTAGTTCAGGGATTATAGGCGCTACAATCTTGGCATTAGGACGCGCTTTAGGCGAAACAATGGCCGTCACAATGGTGATTGGCAACTCGATTCAAATCAACCAATCCCTGCTAGCTCCCAGCTACTCAATTCCTGCGGTTTTGGCAAGTCAATTTCGGGAAGCTCTCGAACCGCTGCACATTGGCGCTTTGATGTATTTAGCCTTGATTCTATTTGTCATCACTCTGTTGGTGAATGCAGTGGCAGTATTGCTGGTTAAGCTAATGGGCGTTAAGGGAGCTAAAAATTAAAAATGACTCAAGCACAAAAATCAAACGGTGTTCTGGATGGAGAAATCTACAACCCCCTGTCACTGAGCAGAAATTTGTTCAGTCGGGGAATGACACTTATTGCCTGCTTTCTCACAGCTCTTGCCGTGCTACCTTTGTTCGCTATTTTGTACAAAATATTGGGGGAAGGACTTACACATTTGAGCTGGGAAGTGCTAGTATCTTTGCCCGCACCCGTCGGAGTTGAAGACCAGCCCAACGGCTTTGCCAATGCCATTCTCGGCACTGCTTTAATGGTGGGAATTGCGACATTAATCAGCGTGCCTATCGGCGTAATGACGGGAATATTTTTGTCTGAGTTTGGTAGAGAAAACAAAGCGATGGCCAATAGTATTCGCTTTATCACCGTCATTCTCAGCAGCGTTCCCTCGATCGTAGTTGGCGTCTTTTCCTACGCCCTAATTGTCGTTACCACCAAAGCATTTTCATCATTAGCAGGCGGTTTTGCCCTCGGCATCATCATGCTTCCAGTTGTTGCTCTGACAACAGAACAAGCATTAAAATTAGTGCCTACTTCTTACCGCCTCGCTTCTGCTGGTTTGGGAGGCGGACGCTTTCAAACTATGTTTCGCATTATCATACCCTCAGCACTTCCAACTATTACCACAGGTATTTTACTCGCTGCTTCCCGGGCCGCCGGCGAAACCGCGCCGCTGATTGTAACAGCGTTGTCGAGTCAATTTTGGCCTCCTTTAGTTGATAAATTAGGCGAGATAATGCAGTCTCCCATAGGTGCAGAAACTATCTCAAAACTCAAAGAAATGCCCGAGACACTGCTGACTCCGACTCCTTCTATGTCGGTATTAATATATAGCTACGCCAGCTCTCCTTACAAGGAGCAGAACGAATTGGCATGGACTGCTGCCTCTGTCCTTTTGGGCATGGTTTTAATTGCTAGCGTCGCATCCCGTACAGTAACTCGGAAACGCTTGCAAAACCGATAAATCAATAACTAAAGTGCATCTGTCAGTCAAATATTAACAATATAACCAGCCAAATAATGAAACCTAAAGCTAACTTGAAAGCAGAAAACTATACAGAGCAATTCCTAAACGATCTCACCCCGGAAATTGACCCCAATGCAATGCCAGCACTGCGGGTTCAGGACTTGAGTTTTTATTACGGAACTCACAAAGTCTTAGAAAATTTATCGATGAATATCCCTCACCCGCAAATTACGGCGATTATTGGCCCTTCAGGTTGCGGCAAATCTACCTTTCTCAAAGCTCTCAACCGGATTGGTGAATTGGAGGGAAAGGTTCAAATTAAAGGAAGAGTAGAGTTTTTTGGACAGGATATTTACAGCAATAAAGTAAACATTAATAGTTTGCGCCGCCAAATTGGGATGGTGTTTCAAAGACCGAATCCTTTTCCGCTGAGTATCTACGATAATATTGCTTACGGGGTGAGAATTTTTGGTCGCAAAAGCAAAGCAGAATTAGATGAAATTGTGGAATCTGCACTCAAAAGTGCGGCACTTTGGAATGAAGTCAAAGACGATTTGAAGAAATCGGCTCAGGGGATTTCGGGCGGACAGCAGCAGCGGCTTTGTATTGCTCGCGCTTTGGCGGTAAAGCCAAAAATTTTGCTGATGGATGAACCTTGTTCTGCTCTAGATCCGATTTCAACGATGAAGATTGAGGAGTTATTTCAGACTCTCCGGCAGCAGTTAACTGTTGTGATTGTGACGCACAATATGCAGCAGGCGGCTCGTGTTTCTGATTACACGGCATTTTTTAATACTGATGAAAGTCGCATCGGCCGGCTGGTGGAATTTGGGCCGACAAGTAAGATTTTTACTTCTGCGGGCAATTCGAGTACGAGAGATTACATTCAAGGCCGTTTCGGTTAATACTAGGGTTCTTCCCTTTCTCTCAGTCGCTATATTCCGACAGGGGCTTAAGTCCCTGTCTCGCAGTTAAAGTCCTCTTAAGAACACTATGAAATAGTAATAGTATTTGAGTTATATCAAATCCGTTAGCATCAGAATTATTCATCTCTCTGTTCTCTTCCTCTGCGTTCTCTGCGTACTCTGTGGTTTAATCATTCCAATGCAAGCAGAATTGATATTAGTGTTAACTCAGATTGGGCAACATTCTCAATAAGTATTTCAGTCCTCCTAGCTGGGGACTTGATTTTTGAGGCGGGAGTATAAGCCCTGCCGAAATTATTGCAAATATTACTAGATGTAACCTAATATCAGTATGGCACTGAACAGAAAACCGCTATATTTATGTCTTCACCGCTTCTTAAGCGAGAGTTGGGTATTTTCGGCGCAACTCTCATGGGCCTGGGCTCGATTCTTGGCACGGGAGTATTTGTGAGTATCGGGATTGCAGCGGAAGTGGCTGGGCCGGGAGTGATTTTGGCTGTAGGTATTGCGGCTTTAGTGGCTGTTTGCAATGGCCTTAGCAGCGCTCAATTAGCGGCAAATCATCCTGTTAGCGGCGGTACTTATGAATATGGCTACAAATATCTCAATCCTTGGCTGGGTTTCACTGCCGGCTGGATGTTTCTGTTGGCGAAAACGGCTTCTGCGGCTACTGCTGCTTTAGGTTTTGCGGGGTATTTTTTAAATGCAGTTGGTGTAGCCGATCGCACTTACCTGATCCTAACAGCTTTAGGATCCCTCGCCGCCCTCACTTTAATTGTATTGACGGGAATTAGGCGATCGAATATTGCCAATACTGCCATAGTCTCAGTTACACTTCTATCCTTAGCGGTGTTTGTTGCTGTCGGTTTGCCAGAGGTAAGGTGGGAAATGCCCGCCCTACAGAATGATAGCTCGATCGGCTCCATCCTCCAAGCAACCGCCCTGATGTTTGTCGCTTATAGCGGTTACGCCCGCATCACCACAATGAGCGAGGAAGTGCGGCAACCGAGGGAAACCATTCCCAAAGCCATAATTTTCACTTTGGTGCTGACAATGCTGCTTTACGTGGGGGTAGCAGTAGTTGTCGCGGGCGCGGGGGGAGCCGATAAATTGTCTTTACAACCAGGCGGCACGACTGCACCCTTGGAAGTCATCGCCCGCAGTTTCCCAATTCCAGGAGTTTCTAAACTGCTAGCCGTCGGCGCCATTACCGCTATGTTGGGAGTCTTGCTGAACTTAATTTTAGGGCTCTCGCGCATCTGGCTGGCGATGGGGCGGCGCTTGGATATGCCGAGAGTCTTGGCGCGGCTGAATCCTTCGGGGACAACTCCCTACGTGGCTGTGGTGGTTGTGGAAGTTACGATCGCACTTTTAATCCTCGTCGGCGATGTCAAAACCACTTGGTCATTTAGCGCTTTTAGCGTTCTGATATATTACGCTATCACCAACCTCGCCGCGCTGCAACTTTCCCCCGCCGAAAGGCTTTATCCGCAGTGGTTGGCTTGGGTGGGTTTGGGAAATTGTCTGTTTCTGGCTTTCTGGGTAGAAAGGGAAATTTGGCTGACAGGATTGGCATTAATTGCCGCCGGTTTAATTTGGCGGGCGATCGTCCGACTCCCGGCCAGAAACTAGAATTGTGATAAATTGAAACAGCATCCCGCATTGTAGAGGGCCATGCCCGATCGAACCCCCTTGCTGGCGACTCAAGAATCTCTCGCATTCAGCGCCATCAGTCGCTATATAGCTCAAACCCTAATTACCATTCAGGAACAGCATCCCGAATGGATAACTGAAAAATACAGGAAAACCCCCTGGGCCAAACCTGATTTTCAGTCAGTTTTGATTGGCAAATTGACAAAAAGTTTCACAGTAGCCAGCGATACAGATTCCCTGCTGCTGACTGCGAAAAAGTACCTACAAATTCTGCTGGTTCCAGAATTCGTTAATTCACCTCAATTCAGCAAATTATCTGCCAAAATTCAGCAGCTAGCCCAATCTCAAACAGCACCACCTAAATCACACAACTCAGTTTCGTCCAAGCCTCCCACTCCCACCACCCATCAAACAAATTCGCTTCCTATCGGCATTGCTATCTTGCTGCTAGATGTCGAAAACTTGCAACTCACCATCGAAACCGAAAAATTCCTAGAGGGAATTTGCCACTATCCAATCCAAATCAAAGTTGCCTTTGCCAACTGGCGCAGCATGGGCAAAAAAGATGCCGAATTTCACCAGCGCGGTTATCAACTAATTCACGTCCCCCCCGGCAAAGACAGCGCCGACTTAAAAATGGCTACAGTCGGCGCATCGATTTTCGTACATTATCCCACAGCCAAAGAGATTTTTGTCTGTTCGTCCGATCGCGCCCTCACTCACCTCAGCAATACACTGCAAGCCCACGGACTAACCGTATTTCAAGTCCGCAAACAAATAGATAAAATCATAGTTTTAAACAGCAAAACCGGACAAATGGAAACCCATTCCCTTGTAACCATACCGGAAATTACACCCCTCGAACAATTAGTTATTCAACTAAAAGAATTAATCAAAAAAGAGCAAAAACGCACCTCAAGTCAGTGGATCAAAGTTTCTACTATTTCAGCTTTATTTAGGGAAAATTACGGCTTAGTCCTCAATCAAGTTGTTGCCCATCATTTGCTCGGTACTAAAACCCGGGATATCTTTCTCAAATATCCCACCGATTTTGTCCTCCACAAACCCTCAGAAGTTTCTCAAACTTATGTCACTCTTTTTGAAGTAAGATTATCGCCCCCACCGCCAATACTTAGCCAAGAAATTCTGAATAACCACCAGACAGCACCTGCGACTTTGACAGATATTAATTCTCTGGAAGACTTGGAAAGAGCTCTTGTTAAAATCGTTGGCGACTTAACCGGCAACTCTCGTGAAAATTCTGTATTTCTCTCCAATGTAGGCAGCGAATTTCACCGACAATACGGCAAACAAATTACCCAAATAATTAAAGATTTTAATCTCGGTAGGAAATTTACTAAGTTTTTGCAATCCTGCACTTCTCTCCAGCTTAAGAAAGCCGAAAAAGGCTGGCAAGTTTCCCTCAATTAATTAAAAATTCAAATATATTGACATCCCCATTACCAGAAAGAATTGGTTTAAAGCCTCTCCCATAAGTGGGAGAAATTAAAAGAAGAATATTCATTACTCCAATCCTCTTCCTTCCAGGTAGAGGTCGCTATCAACAGTCAACTGTCAACTGTCAACTGTCAACTGAATAGCAACTTGAGTTATCATACAATCGAGACGTAAAGAAATGTAAAGGGATATGCAGGACAAAGTTGTGGTTGTGGTGGGTGCAACTGGTGGCATCGGTTCAGCGGTGGCCCGCCAACTCGCTGATGCGGGTGCGAGGCTAGTGCTCGCCGCCAGAGACAGCAGTAAATTAGACGCTTTAGCTAGCGAACTTTCAGCAACAGAGGTACTGTGCGTACCCACAGATATCACCGATTTGCCCCAAGTCGAGACGCTGATGCACAAAGCTGGGGGGCATTTCGGACAAATTGATGCCCTCGTAAACGCCGCCGGTGCCGGAATTCTCAAGCAGTGGAACAAGTTAGAACCCGCTGATTTAGACGCCATGCTTGACTTGAACTTGAAAGGCAGTTTTTACACGTCTCAAGCAGCGGCGAACGTGATGAAAGAGCGCAAATCCGGTCACATTTGCAATGTCATCGGCATTTTGGGCAAGCATTCGATGGCGATGGGAACGGCTTATTGTGCTTCAAAGTTTGGGGTAGTTGGTTTCAGCAAGTGCATGGCAGATGAACTGCGGCGCTACGGCATTAAGTTTACGCTATTCTATTTTGGCGGGGTGGATTCTCCGTTTTGGGATAATGTGAGTTTGAAGGTAGACAGGTCAAAAATGCTGACTACCGACACTGCCGCCAATGCGATTATGTTTGCTCTTTCGGCTGACCCGCAAGCTGTGCCGATGGAGATTAATATTCAGCCGGAAAGTCATTTGTTCTTTTAGCTATTGAGGAGTGATTTGAAGGTAGAACGCAGCGGAAGCTGAAGGCAAGAAAAATTATGATATTTTTAGGTTTGAGAACTTGTACATCCGTTAATTATGTAGGTGCATGGGCTCGCACACCTTACCCCTATAAATAGCACGTCAAACCATTTTTTTGCCTTAGTCCTATTGGTGAAGGCCTAGCGGTCAAACCTAAGTTATCGCACACACCGGGTTTCTTTTAAGGGCCGACTTATTTCTACCTTCAGAGGGAGCTAGGATATTCAATCTTTAGGTTATTATTAAGTGGGCGCGCAATAAAAAGTATGAAAAATATCCATTACTCAATTCCTGCCTTGCAATTTCGCCTTGAAAATCAGCAGATTTTCCATTTTTCAGTTTCCATTTTCAATTATTGATTATGGAGTTCGATCGCATTCAATTTTACGTTGAAAACGCTAAAGTATCCCGCGACTGGTTTGTCAGCCAGTTAGGCTTTCAATCAATAGCAGGTTATGCCGACAGCCACACTCACACTGAAGTTGTCAGCAGTGGCAATGTATGTTTTGTTTTATCTTCGCCCCTGACACCCGCTAGTCCCGCTGCTAGTTGGTTGAAGTTTCATCCTCCAGGGATTGCCGATGTGGGTTTTCGAGTAAAAGACATTGAATTAGCGGTAGCTAGAGCGGCTGCTGAAGGCGCTAAAATCCTGGAACCGATTCAAGAAGACCTAAATGCAGGAGGCTATTTTAAGCGGGCAAAAATTTCGGGCTGGGGAGATTTAAGCCATACGCTGGTGGAGCGAATTGGCAGCCATTCACTGCTATCGGCTTCGGATAAGCGGTCGTTGTTTACCCGGATTGACCACGTAGTGTTAAATGTTGAATCGGGCGATTTGTCAGGTGCAGTGAGTTGGTATCAAAAAATATTAGGTTTTCAACCGCAGCAAAATTTTGATATTCAGACTGAGAAATCGGCTTTGCGAAGCCAAGTTATGGTACACGCTGAAGGTGGGGTGCAATTCCCGATTAATGAACCGGCATCAGCTAATTCTCAAATTCAAGAGTTTTTGAGCGCAAATCGGGGGCCGGGAATTCAGCACATGGCTTTGCAAACTAATAATATTGTGGGTGTTGTTGCCGATTTGCGATCGTGCGGTTTGCCTTTTCTGCCGGTTCCTCCAACATACTACTCCGAATTGCAGGAGCGGCAAAACTATTTGCCTGCTGATTGGCAAGAAATTGCAGCTTGTCAAGTTTTAGCCGATTGGCAAGAAGATACTCCCGCAGCGATGCTGCTGCAAATCTTTACCCAGCCAATTTTTGCAGAACCGACTTTCTTTTTCGAGATTATTGAGCGCCGAGTTAGTTTAGTTAACGGCAAACAGGTGCAAGCGGGAGGTTTTGGGGCGGGGAATTTTCGAGCTTTGTTTGAGGCAATTGAACGCGAACAAATGAAGAGGGGAAGTTTGATAGATGATTGACAAAAATGCCACTTTGTCGGTCATATCGGCGGGTTAATCAGCACTGCGATATCTTTCCAACCGTAGGCAATTTCTTTGAGTGCAACTCCGGCTCTAATTGTTTGTTGTTCGTCAACTTTTTCACCTCCTAAGAATTCATAAAACCTATAGGCTGAATTGTCTCCTAGTACCCAAACTAGCATCGAGTTCAAACTTAATTCTGCCAATTTTGTGGCAACTGTTCTCACGAGTTGTCGTCCGATTCCTTGACGCTGATATTCCTCCAAAATATAGATGGCAAATAATTCTCCTTGATATGTATATTTGCCCGTGCGCTCGCCACCACCGGCAGCAAAACCCACAATTTCTCCCGATTCATTCTCAGCAACGCATACAAAAACTCCAGTATTTTTGACGTTTGCCAGGATTTCTTGCCAACGGCTTTCTGCTTTTTCATAGGACATTTGCGCGAGGTAATCTGTCGGTACAATTTTTCGGTAAGCTGTCCGCCAAGTATCTAGATTAACCCGTGCGATTGCAGGTGCGTCATCGATTTTAGCTTCTCTCACAATCATCAGAAAATACTCCTTTCGGGCCCGGAAATTCTATTTTCAAGTCTAGGCCAACTATATGATCGCGCCCTTCTAGTTTAGCTCGATACAGGGCACGATCTGCCTCTCCAATTAACTCCTCAATCGATAAACCAGCAGCAGGTACAGTAGTAGCGATCCCCATACTGAGAGTTATAAACTTACTTACCTTGGAAGCAGCATGAAAAATTGCCGCTGCTTTCAAATCGCTGCGAATTGCTTCAGCTACCTGCTTTGCTCCTTGCACATCAGTTTGCGACAAAATTACCGCAAATTCTTCGCCGCCGTAGCGGGCGGCTAAATCTCCTGCCCGCTGAGCGTGGCTAGCTAAAATCCGGGCTACTTGTTTTAAACATTCGTCGCCTCCTTGATGTCCGTAATGATCGTTGTAAAGTTTGAAAAAATCGATATCGCACAAAATTAAAGACAGCGACTCTTTTTCTCGCTCCATCAACAGCCATTCTAACTCCAATTTTTTGTCAAAACAGCGGCGGTTGGGAATTTGAGTCAATCCATCCACCGAAGCGAGCCGCTGCAATTCCATGTTAGCTGCTTGTAATTCTAATTTGGCTTGTTCTAAAGCTACATTTTGCCGAGCTAATTCTTCACTTTGGCGTTTTTCTTGTTCGTACAAAAATCGGATTGAAGCTTCAGCTTCTTGCAATTCTTGCTCTGCATATTTGCGCTTGACAAATTCCCCTAATTGAGAACTTACCACAGCTATGATCTGAAGTAAATCTTGATCCGGTGGCAGTTCTTCCCGGCAAAAAAAAGTCATTACTCCTACAACTTGGCTCCTAGCGTGAATGGGGAAACCGAATCCCGATCGCAGTCCTGCTTCCTCGGCCAAGCGCGATCGCACGAAATTGCGATCGCCCACAAGATCGGTAATCCACTGCGTAGTACCGCTTCTGGAAACCGCTCCCGGCAAACCTTCACCCGCAGCGAAAGTAATCTGCTGGTAGTTTTCGGCAAACTCGCTAACTTCCTCCGCGGCCTGCCAAACAGCCACCCGCCGCCAACCAGGAGTTTCCTCGATCGAACAGCAAAGTGGCAGGCACAAAAGCGGCTGTTTTTCGCGTTTTATTTCCGCACCCAATCTAGTTTCTTTCTCCCCCTCTGTCGGCGTCCAAAGTTCGCCAATATCCCACCCAAAACTTTGGCAAATAGCTTGCAAAATTCTCGGAGTTGCGCTATCTAGAGAAGTTGATTCTGACAGGATATGCGTAACAGCATACTGTGCTTCTTGACAATTTTTTATGCGCTGTTGCTTGGTAATGTCTTTGCCGATATAAACAAAATTTTGTATAACCTCGCTATCTGCATACTTGCTTCCTGTGCTTGTCTCGAAAGTAGAGCATGAAAACGCAACAATCAGCTTTAAACCTATTTTCGTTTGGCAAGCTACTTTTACTTGAGGCCAATATTCGCTTTTAAGTGCAGGAGGTAGCTGGCTGACTTTGCGTAACAATTCCTCCTCAGCGGTAATCATGGATATGGATTGGCCGATTAATTCCGATTCGGTATATCCAAATAATTGCTGTGCAGCTTGATTCACTTTTTTGATTTTTCCCGAGTTTGCTGTTACTAACAAAACATCGCCTAGGGAATTAATAATTTTGTCAATATAATCGCCAGTCGCAGCTAAGTAATCGACTTTAATACTGTTTTCGTTGGCAGCCTGAACCATTCTTTGCTGAGCTGCAATGCTATCGGTCACATCTTCGCATAAAATAATCAATCTGTCAGCATTGGCTTCTCCATGATAACCAAAGATGTACAAATCTAGATACAAATAAGAGCCGTCTTTGAGAACTCTGGTAATTGATTTTAACTGAAAGTCTTGCTCTCGTTGTTCAATAATACCTTCAAGGATTTCTTCAATTCCAATCAGTTCGGGAAAACTATCGCGCACGTCTTTTCCTTTGCCTACTTCCTCATGAAGGTCGGCAAACTCTTGCACTTTCAAAGATATTTCTTGAATCTTAAGTTCCCGATCGACTGTGAGGTATTCAATCCTGCGTAAGGATAAAAGCTTATAAAGAAGAATATTAATACTTCTTGGGCTGCTCTCTACAGTTAATATTGGAAGCATCTCGTTATTGTTGTAGAGCATCAATCTCAAAAATTAGCAGGTAAAGTTAGTTGTTTTTTGACTGCTATTTCTCATATAAATTTTTATACTGGCAGATGTCACCATCTGGTACCGCTGGCTAATTTATGCAAACAGTACACTTTGGATTCCCCAAGCAGTTTTTTGCTTATTTTAAAAATGAGGCAAAATATTAATTTTACCAAGTTTTTTTTGAGAAAGCGCAGTCACAATCATCCTCTATTGAGGTTGAGATTTATGAACAATACGTAGCGGTTTGCAGTATTTGTACGGCATATTTTAATTTTAAATTCAGCGATATGGCTGACAACCGCTAAAGTTAAGAAGTAGCACAGTTTAATTCAAATGTTTTCTTTAATTAGCACTATTCCTATAGACCTTACCTCCCCTGGGCATTTGTGTCAATTTTTGTAAAGAAAGTGTTACCTATAAGTGATATAGTATCGAAGTATTTGTATAAAAGCTTAAAAATACTCTGCTAAATGCTGAGACTTATTACCGACTTTGACGGCCCGATCATGGACGTGTCCGATCGTTACTACCGAGTTTACCAGTATTGTCTCGCCGAGACTAAGCGTTCGGATCAACCAGTGCGCGAACTCCCCAAAGCCGAGTTTTGGGACATGAAGCGCGCGCGGGTTCCCGAAACAGAAATTGCTATCCTCTCAGGATTAGATGCAGATCAAGCCCGCGATTTTGCCCAGAAACGCCGTCAAACCGTTCACACGCTCCCTTACATGATTTACGATCGACCAGCGCCCGGCGCTCTGGAAACGCTCGAAAAGGTGCAGCGCGCTGGAGTAGACTTAGCGGTGCTGACCATGCGTCGCGTCAGGGAACTAGACGAAGCCTTCAACCGCTGTAATTTAGGGCAATTTTTCCCTGAAAACCGCTGCTATTGCCTCCCCAACGATTACGTCAAAACCGGGGATGTCAAAGATAAGCCCCTCTTGATGGCAAGAGCTCTCGCCGAACTGCCGCCGGCTTCTGACATTTGGATGGTTGGCGATACGGAGGCGGACATTGTAGCAGCAAAAACGCACGGTGTCAAGGTAATTGGTGTTTTGTGCGGAATTCGCGATCGCACCCAACTAGAAATGCACCAACCGGATTTAATTGCGAACAATTTGAGCGAAGCAGTTGAGATTATTTTAGGTCGCAAAAATTAGTCATTAGTTATTAGTCATTAGTTATTAGTCATTAGTCATGAGTTATTAATTGTTAGCTGAGGTTATTTGTCGGAGGTCTTGATTCCACAGTTATTAGTGGTTGGCTGCTGACTAATAACTGCTGACTAATAACTGCTGACTAATGACTGCTGACTATCGCAGAAAACCGCTGACCAGCCACAGAATTAAAAACGTAAACAAAGCGATAAATTTCTCTGTTGTTATAAATGCCGGACTGACCAAAGAACCCAAAAAGCCTCCCAGCAACAAGCCGATAACCAAGCCAGCCACAGTCAGCAGCACAGCCCGACCAAATTTTTGTTCCTTGCGATTAACAAAATAAAGACAAGAGCCGACCCCAAGAGCCAGAGTCAACTGTAGTAAACCATCATTAGCTGCCGGATAAATACTCAGTCCGCCTAACCCCACATACACCCCAGCCGGCCACAAAATGTCCGATCGACTAGGAGTATCGATTAGCCGCTGCAACCAAGCTGGGCTGCCACTAGGAGGAGAGGGAGTAAAGCTTGGGGGTGGCGGAGTCAGCCGCTCGGGAAAGCGGATGCGTTCGGGTACTTTAATTTTACCCTCCTGTCGCTGCCGCAGGCGATCCATGAGGATCGCATCGTAAGCGGCTTCGAGCAATTCCAAACGTTTCTTGTCACCGCTGTACTGCTCAGCTAGGCGCGTGCGGGCCTCTTGCACTTCATCAAAGGAAGCATCTTCATCGACTTCAAGCAGTTGATAGGGAGTTGGCTCACTCATGGTAATAACCCGCTGAAGACTCTCGTTATAGAGCAATCTTAACAAGAGAGGAAAGCGGGGCGGGGGCTCTGCCGCTTTCCCAAAAGTTTTGCTGCTAGTTTTTAGTGCTTTAAAACAGGAACCAGCAAACCTTACGAAAATAGAAACTAGAAGGCATTTGGCATTCGTAAATAAAAAATAATGAATCCAAAGATTTTTATTTTTATCTTGGCCGTCTAAAATTTTACCTTCTGCCAAATGCCATCAGAAGGGACTTGTCCCGCAGGCACTCACAATTCCCGACCACTGGACTTTTTTAAGTCGATCGCGGCGGTAGGAAAAAAAGCGAGCCGAGTCAGAATAAGTACAGAAAGGAGCGATCGCCACTTGAGAAACATCGATTCCCAACTGCTGCAATTGCAGAGCATTGCAGAGGCGAACATCCAAGCGTACTTTTCCCGGTTCTGGATCGGCTAAGACAGGTGTTTCCGGCAGTTGGTGCAAAAACTCTAGAATGCCGTCGGCTGTCGCACTAACGACACTCTTAGGAGCAATGGTGGCTCCCAGTTCCGCTGCTACTTCCACAGATACCTGGTAAACCTCTCCAGCGATCGCCGGCCCCATAGCAATCTTCAGATTTTCTAGTTGACTGCCTTGTGCCACAAGTTGAGCGATCGCCTCTGGTAATATCTTAGCAGCAGTCCCGCGCCAACCCGCGTGAACTGCAGCAACCAGTCCCGTGCGCTCGTCAGCAATCAGCACCGGCACACAGTCAGCCGAGCAAACCCAGAGCGCCTCCAATTCTCGAGCTGCCACCAAGCCATCAGCCTCAGCATAGCTTGAAGCAGCGGTTTCCGGGCCCGGAGCCACAACCGGGGACAACTCACTCGTTTTGAGTACCGCATTGCCGTGTACCTGTTGGAGTCGGTAAACCTTAGCTCCAGGTTCGAGAACTTCCGTCAGCTCGATCGGCCCCTGGGGCGAGAAATCGCGAGTAAAAAAGCCGTGAGACCATCGAGAAAGCAAGCTACAAGTCAGATAAGGCAAGCCTTGCCAGCTCTGCCAGTCCCAACTGATACCGTCAGGTTGTCCGGCCAATTCAGAGTCAGGAAAATTTGTCAAGCGATCGCCAGCTACAGTCATGAAACCTATCCATCCCCAAGCGAATCATTTAGCTTGTATTCTAAACAATCAACAATTTTGTCCGCGAAGTTTAAAGGCAGGGCTAGCTTTCAGGAAACAATCGCGATGAAGCAGGCGGTTTTAGGACAACCGACTGCGCCGAAATTTTGCATAACCCGAGAAATATAGGTAACTAATTAACATAGAGGAACGCCAAAGCGCTATCATCAGTGTGGCCGTCACAGACTTCTAGGCAAGTGCCATCGGGATCAAAAAAACCGGATATCGATCGCGACTGAATGTGCAAGGCATTCGAGCTTGTTCTATGTGCAAAAAAAATTGCCTCAAGCCCGGTAAAATCAGTTAGGCCTGTATATAAAGACAAGGATTGCCATACATTCGATCCTGACTTCGAGATCCTTGTGCCCCCTGTTGAGTTGGGAAAAAAAATCGTGAAACCAGTTCCAGACAAGCAAATAACAGCCCCTTTGAACACCAAACAGCAAAAAAAGAACCCTACAGGCACCCGGACTCGATCGCGCCTTTTGTCCGATCGCTCACTGCTGGTGGGACTGGGTTGCCTTGCCAGTCTGGGACTGCTCAGCAAAGGCTTAGTTTGGGCTCAAGCCGAAACTCCGCCAGCCGAACAAGCTGTCCCCGGCGCGGCAGACCTCCAGCCATTATTTGAAGCTCCTCTCCCGCCCCCGGAACCCGAATTTAGCCAAGGGTCGCCAGAACCCTATTCTGAACCGCAGGCAGAAGTTCCGCCCTCCGAGCCTTTCGATGCCGCACCGCCGTCAGAGCCTGAGTACGCCAGCGAACCACCTCCCACGGAATATTATCTGCCGGAACCCGCGCTGATTCCCCTGCCAGAAGCGACGGCCCAAGAGCCGCCTTTTGAAGCGCCAGTTAACCCAGCCCACGCTGAAATCGACCAAACAGACTACAGCATTGGCGCTACCAGCGAGTACCAAGAGTACGAAGCGCCAACAAGTATAGAGTTTGCAGAACGATCGACCGGCTGCGAAGGAGGTGGCGGTTTGTGCGCGCCTCCTCCTGTTTCCGAGCCTGTGACAGCAGATGCCGGAGAACCCAACTACAGACAGGAACCTCCGATCGCAGACGACGGCTATATTGCAGCCCCTCCTCCTCGAAATCTGCCAGAAAGCCTTCCGGGCGCTGTTCGGGAAACTGTGGCAGGAAATAGTAGCGGAAATCCTGTCAGTAAAATCGGTCAAGCCGTTCAACAAATAGGCAGCCAGGTTTGGGGGGGTTCAAATCCCCCGGAATCTGCCTACGCACCCCCGCGCTACCCAGCAAACATCGGCTACTCGGCAGACGCAGGATACTCCGCAGACAGTGGATACTCGGCAAACATCAGCTACTCGGCAGACACTGGATACTCCGCAGACGCTGGGTATTATGCCGGGTCTGCATCTTACGGCGGCGGCGCTCCAGCGCCCAGCATGGGACTCGGGCCGGTTCAAGTCGGTGCGGTTAGTGTCAGCAGCGGCAGCAATACCGGTTTTGCTTACTACAATCTCACGCCGCGTCCCGCAGGCCTGCCCGGAAATGGCAACACCAGCTTGCTGTTTCCGCTATCTATTGCTTCGGCAATTACTTCGCCCTTTGGGTGGCGAACTCATCCGGTTATGGGCTACGGCAGGTTTCACACGGGAACTGACTTGGGCGCCCCGATGGGAACGCCCGTACTGGCAGCCTATGCGGGTCAAGTGGCGATCGCAGATTGGTTGGGCGGCTACGGTTTGACGGTGGTTCTCAACCACAACAAAAAGTCTCAGGAAACTCTCTACGCTCACCTTTCGGAACTGTTTGTGAAACCGGGAGAGTGGGTGAAACAGGGAGAGACTATCGGCCGCGTCGGCAGTACGGGAATGTCTACAGGGCCTCACCTTCACTTCGAGGTTCGGCAAATGACTGACCAGGGTTGGGTGGCGATCGACCCGGGCTCTCAGCTAGAATTCGCTCTGGCAAAAATGATCGGCAGTTTGGAAACCGCCAAAGTACCGCAAATGCCGAAAATGGTGGAAATACAAACCGCTAACTCACTCAAGGATTTGGAAAACGATCTGCCCCAGCTTCCACCTCTGCCACTGGGAATGGACATCGAAGTTCACAACCTCCAGCCGCCATTCCCGGAACTGTTAAAAGCTGACACTTCTAAGCCCAAAGATACTGAAGCAGTCAAACCCAAACCTCAGAAGCAAGCTAACAGGTAAAAATTAGGGATTGCTTAGATTAATTTTCTTGTGGAACGGTCGAAAAGCGCACCCCACAAGAAAATTAATGTTTTGTGCAACCAGCACGCCAACTCGTTGCTTTTCCTCGCTACCAGGCTCTTTCGGGTAACGAGGAAAAACTGATAAAAAATGGTAACTTGCAGCTTATGCTAATAGCGCAGCATTTGTGGGAATTAATTTTATTTCTGATTATTGTAGTCGGGCCGATTCCCTTAAGCTTGTCTCTTGCCTTCGAGAATCAGAAAGAAAACAATAACTATTCATTTCCCCATTTTCTCCTCGTACTCCTGACGGGATGGAGCATTGCACAAGTTTGTATCGGCTTGATTTTAGGAAGTGCCGAGCGACTAAATATTGCTGCGGTGATTATAGCAGAAATTTTGATTTGTGCGATCGGCTTCATCCTGATTTATACAAAAAACCACAAAACTTTTACCTTCTCGCAGTGGCAGATTCCCCAACTAAAGCAACCTTTGGGCAAATCCGAACGCCTAATTATTGTTGCCACCGCTGTTGCAGGAGTTTTGCTGTTGGAAACTCTGGCAACCAAACCAACAACCAATTATGATTCATTGTGGTTTCACCTGCCTGCGATCGCCCGATGGTATCAAACCAATTCATTTACATTATTAGATGCTGCGGGAAATTGGATTTTTGAACAAGAACAAGCCCGAGTATATCCTTACAATTGGCACGTTTTATCTGCTTTGTGCGTGCTTCCCTTCGGAGAAGATTTTCTAGCAGCTTTTCCCCTGCTAATTGCGTGGGTACTTGAGGGAATTGCAGTCTATCTATTAAGCGTAAAATTTGGAGCAACGCGAATTCACGGTATGGCAGCAGCATCTTTAGTATTGACAGTACCCATGATGCTCAACCAAGTTAACACCATTCACCCCGACTTACCGCTAGCTGCAATATTTACAGTCGGTTTGTATCTAGGTTTATCATATCATAGCAGCCGATCGCACTCGGAACTCTCCCTATTTTTGGCAGCCGCAGGAATGCTAGCCGGAATAAAAATCACTGGGATAGTCTATGCTGCCTCACTTTTAGGAGGGTTAGCAATATTAGAAATTAAAAGATTCGCGGTTAATAAAAAATCTACATCAGCTAAATTTAGAATTCGCCACTTTCTTAAACCAGTCTTGCTGTGCGGCGTAGCTTGTTGCTTGCTTTTAGGAGGTTTTTGGTATGCGAGAAACTTGCTGCAAATCAATTATCCTGTCAGCGAAGTCGGCGATATTAAAATTCCTTTAGAGCCTGTTCCCTTACCGTCTCCCGTACCTGGGCTAACACCTCCGGTACAGCAGCCACCCGCTTCGCCACTTCTAAAGATTTGGCAAAGCACTTTAGCAGCTCAATTTAATCCCAGCAATTTTTCCCACTGGCAAACTGTCGGCTTACAAATTATCATTAGGTTGCAACTGCCCTTTCTGGCGATCGCACTTCAGGTATTGGCAGCACCTCTGGCTTTTATCCAGGGTAAAACCAGAAGAATTAATCAAAATAATATTATTTTAATTGTACTTCTCGCCAGTACAGGAATTCTGTACCTAATTACACCTTACACCTCCGGTACTGTCGGAGAGTCGATCGGTAAACTCAGCCCTATACTCGGTTTTAACCTCAGATACGGATTTCCCTTTTTAAGCGTACTCGCCGTTGCCGCAGCAGCTACAGCAACTCTCTTGAAAACTCAAAATAAATTTATTCTGGAAGTGGTTTTGGTTAGTGTTTTTTTCGGAATTACTAGCAACACAATTTTTGATTATATTAAAAATGCTTCTTTCACCGGAGATAGTATTGTTTGGGGGAGTTTGTTGATTGACAATTTTAAGTCTAACCCAGTCGAAGCTATTAATAATATCGGAAAAATATTAGCCCCCAGTTGGCAAGATATATTAAGATCTCCGATATTTTATCTTGTGTCAATGACGCTGGCTGCGATATTGTTGAAAATCAATCCTGGCTTAGGATGGCTGAATCATCTATTTCCCACACGAAAAAAATCGATTTACATAGTGATAATTGGTGTCTGTATAGGATTGATAGTAATTGGTCATTGGAGGGAAAAGCGAGATTTTGCACGCACCGAGCTGTATCGTGGTATTTACGAATATATTGATAAAAATACAGTGCCAGATGAAAGAATAGGCTTCTTTTTAAGTTCGCGCAGCTACCTGTTTTACGGGAGAAATTTGGACAGACAAGTTTTATATGTGCCGTTTAGAGCCGATCGACTTTCGGCATGGATTGACAACCTGCGGCAAAATAAAATTAGGACTGTGGGATTCGGGCCCCTGACTGATACAAACGCAGCTACCAGAAAAGCTTTATCTTGGCTGACAAGTGCTCAGGGCCCGCTACAACCAGTTTTCGGGAAAGATTTTAATACTGAGTCGGTGCTATATCGCTTGAAAAATTGGTAACTGCTCATCGCGAAGCAGTTAAGTTTTTTATAGGCTGAATTTCCTTTTTCATTCACACAACTCTGCCTTTGTCGGTGGTGTGGCGGTAAGGTTCACTTGAGGGATCGTGTCAATATTTGTTGGATTTCGCTTGACAATGAGGGAAATTGAACGGTGAAAAATGTTCCCTATCGTTACCATTAATTCGATATTTTGGCGCCGGCTCTCTACCAACACCTCGCGGCTGATCAATTGGTTCTCCGAGGATGGCGTATCTTCTACTCTCACAGGTGCATCTAGAGCCTCCTGATGTTTCCAAGAGGGGGATAATAGGTTTAAAAAGTTCTTTTCCAATACTCTGTAAAAGCCAGAACGGGCTAAGGGTGAGATGCAGTCAGTTTTTAAAACTTGGAATAACCAAAAGAGCGTGGTGCGATCGCGGCCGTTGCGGCTGCTTTTGTTCGCTAAGTACAGCAAAAAATTAGATAATCGATGCAGAAAATCTGGAATTTCGGGATGCCGTTGCTTGGCGGCTTCCAGCATCAAAGAGTGAGACTTCGCCATTGTCGTATAGTTGGTAGACATAGTGTTATACATCCTGCGATAGCCAATTAAAAATTCCGGCACGGCTCGAAATTGATAAAGCTCTGCTATCCGCAGGTACAAGTCCCAGTCTTCACAGCATTGAGCATTCCGTTCCCTCAATGTCTTGTCATAAACCCCCACCTTTTCCAAACAACTGCGACGGATCAGAGAAGCACTAGCGTTTCCTATAAAGTTGTGGCAGATTAGGGTCGCGTACACGTCACCCTCAATTTTAAAAGACCGGAATCCTCCTGTTAGCAATCCTTTTTCATCCAAGTCCACTGTCCAGGAATAAACCACCCCTACTTCTGCTCCTCCCTCCAACATACATTGAACTTGTTTTTCAATGTTTTCAGGATACCAAATATCATCGGCATCAATGGGGGCAATATATTCTCCTCTCGACTTTTCAATTCCTAAGTTTCGAGCAGCAGCGACTCCAGAATTTGGCTGTTTCAGAAGCTGGACGCGAGAATCTTTCTTGCCAATTTTTTCTACAATTTCAGGGGTTCGATCCTGGGAACCGTCATCGACTACTAAAACTTCAATTGCTGGATAAGTTTGAGCCAGAACAGATTTCACCGCTTCTTCAATAAATGGCTCAGCGTTGTATGCAGGAATAATGACTGAGACGAGAGGAAAATTGGGGGATTTTTGAGAATCTGGCTGCATTGGCTTTTAACAAGGTTTTTCAAAATTTTTTTTGCTTTATAGATTGTCAGCTCTACCTTACACTCGTCGCAGTCAGGAGTTACACAGTCGGTGGAAGAGATAGCTAAAAATTCCTAATAACAATTTACCGCATTCTCTGTTCAACGTCAATGGTATGTAGCACGTTTCAATGAGTTTTTCCAACCAAGAGAATGGTGATAGAGTACAACTAAAAGTTAGATTTTTAGAGGTAAGGAGACGTTAATTGATAAAATCCAGGATAGCAAAGAAAATCTCCAGAAGTTACAAGAATTTAATTGAGGGACCGCAGTTAGTAGGTGCGTCAGCTCAGAGCAGTCAATTATTGATAAAATAATTCGTGGCTGACGCAGCCCACAGCTACTTCGTTCAGCCATGATTTTTCTTGTTTCATTGATTAAATAAATCCGTGTTCTGCTAAGAATTCCGGTGTAATAGTTTCCAAATTGTTGATTGCGGGGGTTTCTTCCCAAGGTTCGGAATGGGATTTTGAGCCGCTGCGGAGAAATTTGCCGACATATTTGCCCAGAATATCTGCTTCTAAATTAACTAAACTTCCTGGTTGCAAATAGCTGAGGTTTGTCTCACCAAAACTGTGGGGAATAACAGCAACTTCAAACCAATTGCCGTCAGCATCGCAATCTGCCACGGTTAAGCTGATGCCGTTGACGGCGATACTGCCCTTGGAAACAATGTAAGGTGCGATTTGACGCTGCCATCCCGAATTGGTTGCTGGTGGGGCAGTAAACCGCATCTCCCAAGCGTTGGCTGTTTGGGTTGATGTGGCTAAAGTGCCGATCGCATCTACGTGCCCCGTCACAAAATGTCCCCCCAATTTGCTACCGGCCCGCAGGGAGGTTTCTAGGTTCACCAAAGCATCGGGGAATGATCCCAGAGTAGTGCGGCGGAGAGTTTCTGGGGAAGCGACGGCGACAAAACCTTGTGGCAGAACTTCCACTACCGTCAAACAGACTCCATCCACGGCTACGCTGTCCCCAATGGCTAAATCTTGTAAAATCTGGTAGGAGCTGTTTGATGTGCAGGAAATTTGGAAATAATCGTTGCCTAGCGACTTCAGCTTTCCGAGAGATTGAATTAGTCCTGTAAACATAAGTATTTTTACCGTAGTTGATCGCTTATTTACATCAAACCATAGGGACAAACCAGAGACAGGAGGTTTTGCCGTCCCCCTGTCCCCCGGACTCAATCTAAAATCTAAAATCGACAGTCCCCGATCTGTTGCAGATTCAGGCGAAGATCAAGTCATACTGGATTTAGGTGATCTTTATGTCCAAGTTCTCTACTGCCTTACAGTTTCTTAATTCTATGAGGCCGATCGAATGATTGAAATGAAAGTCGCTGGAATTGCCTTAGATGCAGCCACGCGCAGTCCTATTGTCCTATTGAGAGACGCTACTGAGCGACGGGCTTTGCCTATTTATATCGGTCAGGAGCAAGCAAAGGCTATTATTAGCGCGATCGAAGGCCACAAGCCTCCTCGGCCCTTAACTCACGATCTGATGGTCAATTTTTTAGAGGCCTGGAGTCTTACCTTGGAGCGCATAGTTATTCACTCGCTGCAAGATAACACGTTCTATGCCGTGCTGATCGTCCGTCAGGGAGAAGTTAAAAAAGAGATCGATGCCCGACCTAGCGACGCTATAGCTCTAGCCCTGCGTACGAATAGCCCCATCTGGGTGATGGAAGAAGTCGTCGCCGATGCTTCGATACCGGTTGATCGAGATGCTGATGAGGCAGAACGCCGGGCCTTCCGGGAATTTATCTCAAACCTCCGTCCAGAGGATTTGATTAAAAGAAGCGGCTTCAGCCCGGGCGAAACTTCCTAAACTTTATGCGCTATCGACGGTTTGGCAAAACGGAGTTGCACCTGTCTGTATTTTCCTTGGGAACGATGCGCTATTTGGCTTCTGAGGAAACTGCCTGTCAGACTGTACAACAGGCAGTGTCTCAGGGAATCAATCACCTGGAAACGGCGGCGGGTTACGGTTGCAGTGAGGAATATCTTGGCGCGGCCCTTTCGGCTGGTTTGTGTGTCGATCGATCGCGCCTCCACGTCACTACAAAAATTTCCCCAACCGAGGATGCAGCAGCAATGGAACGCTGCATCGACGCATCCCTCAAACGCCTGAATTTAGACTATATCGATTGTCTGGCAATTCACGGTTTGAATACTTGGGAACATTTGGCTTGGGTGCGATCGCCCACAGGCTGCATGGAATCTGTACGCAAAGCCCTGGCTGATGGTCGCATTCGGCACGTCGGCTTTTCGACTCACGGGCCTTTGGATCTGATTTTGGCTGCAATCAATACAGATTGGTTTGAATTTGTCAATCTGCATTATTACTATTTTTTTCAGCGCAACGCCCCGGCAATTAAACTCGCTAAAGACAAAGATATGGGCGTTTTCATCATTTCCCCGGCAGATAAAGGAGGGCAACTCTACACGCCCCCGGAAACTCTCGCAAAATTGTGCTCGCCTTTCTCGCCCTTAGAGTTAAACTATCGGTTTTTACTCAGCGATACGAGGATTGGGACTTTGAGTGTGGGCCCTGCAAATGCGACAGAATTAGAGCAACCTCTGAAATATGGCGATCGCGACTTTCCCCTCACCAACGCTGAAATCGCTGCGTTCGATCGGCTAGAATCGGCTATTGCAGACACTTTGAAAACCGACAAATGCAGCCAGTGCTATGCCTGTTTGCCTTGCCCGGAAAACATCAACATTCCCGAAGTATTGCGACTCCGCAATCTCGCCGTCGGGTGCGACATGACTGACTTTGGCAAATACCGCTACGCCATGTTTGAAAATGCCGGACACTGGTTTGCCGGGAGCAAAGGCAACCGCTGCACCGATTGTGGCGAATGTTTGCCCCGGTGTCCCGAAGAGTTAGACATCCCAAGCCTGCTCAAAGATACTCACCAGCGACTGGGGGGCAAAGCAGGCAGGCGGTTGTGGGATTGAAAAAAAGGTAAAGCAGGGAAAAGCCGATCGAGCGTATCTAAGTGTTGCAATAATTACGCTAAACTTTGGTTTAACCTGAAATCTTCCACCATTCTCGCTTAACAGGCTTTGCGGCCTGTTCCACAAAAAGTGCATTTTCTTGTGGGGAGGGCCCAGATCCCGCCCCTACAAGGCTTATTGAGAATGGTGCAACATCTCAGTTTAACTGAATTTACGATACAGTCGATCGATAAACTACTTCGTTTTAGGACTGTATGTGGGAGCATCCCGATTTTGCAAAAAGCGTTTTTGAGGAGTGCGAGTACCTTGCACAGCAAAGCCTACATCTAACCGCGAACACTCCTGTGAAAGCACTCATTTGGATGCTCCCAACACACTTTAAATAGGAGCCGAAAATATTATATGTAAAAACAACTAAATAACACAATATGATTAACAGCGAGAAACAGATTTTTTTGAGAATCCCCCAGTCATTTTCTTGCTTGGTTGGCGGCGAGAGGCAACAATTTTATGAGGAGTGATTAGCCAAACTCGATATAAAATCTAAAATCGTTCAACTGACCGATCACGCCGAAGTATAAAATTTAAAATCTAAAATCTAAAATCTAAAATTGATTGCCTTCCCGATTAATTGATGGCCTATCATCTATAACCGATTCCCCATCTACTACTATGGCTCATACTCAGTTAAACGACAGCCAGCAAAATTGTCTGCAGCCAACTAAAGTTGCGACTTCCGAAAGAAGATTGAAAGCTGCTTTCAAGCCTTGTACCTACAACTTATCTGTTACCAGAAAACAGCTAATCGGACTGCTGACTTTACAAACAATCTTGCCCATAGGACTAACGGCAGCAGCACTTTGGCTCACATCAGCAGTTGGAAGCAATCAACTACAAAATCAAGCTAAATCCGAACTGAGCCTTAGTGAAATCAACTACAATCTCCAACTCGATCGCGCCGCCGAACGTTTGCAAAACTCCTCTGACAGCAAAACGATCGCCCAAACAGCCTTAGCTTACAACAGCGGTAAAAAAATATCAGATTTGCGAAAATCAGTCAAGCAAGTTCTAGAAAATCAAGTCAAAACAGGGGAAATAGACAGCGCGGCCTTAGTGGGAAAAAACAGGCAGATTGTCGTTAGCGTCAACTCCAACCAAAAGGGAAAAAGTTTTAACCTGCAAAAAATAGTCGAGCGAGTATTCGCTGCAAAAGAGCCAATTACCGCCACCGAAATTATTGCCAAATCGGAAGTTCAGAAACAATTGGGCTCTTTGCCGCCCGGAAATGGCGATCGCCCTGTTCTCCTCCACTACGCAGCAATTCCCATAAAAGATCCCAAAAATCAGACAGTGATTGCTGCCTTAGTGTTAGGAAAAATTATCAGCAAAACTTCGGCGGTTGCTAGCACCGAAAACCTCAAATTACAGGGCGGCGGATATCAGGCTATCTACGCACCGTTGGCTGACGGCAAATTTGTCTTGGCAAGTTCGCAAGCAGTTACAACAAACCAACACTTACCAGACTTGCTGGCAGAAAAATCGCTGCTGAAATCTGCACTCGCCGCCGGCGGCAAACCAGTCGCCGGAAACGTACAAACAGGCAGTCAAACTTATGCAGTAGCTGCCAAATCCCTTGGCAATTTAGCGGGAAAACCCGTAGCAATTTTAGTCCGATTTATCCCCAAAACCTCGATCGCAACTGGGTGGGGCAATAACTGGCTGCTGGCAATGTCTGCGGCTGCCGTTGTCTCCTTCGCCTTGGGAGTTGCCGTCACGCGCCGGATTGCCAAACCCGCTAACTCAGATTTATCAACAGCAGACGGGAATTGGCCCTCTAATTCCAGCGCCGAACCGCCGCAGCGAGCCCGGAAGTTTGATCTAATTTATGACAATTTAAATTTCGGCGAATTCCCCGATTTATTCCTTAAAAAATCGAGTTTAGATCGTCAATTAGCCGTAGATTTTCGATATAAAAAATTGGCGGGCGCTGGCCCGATCGCAAATCCCCACATCCCGCTCGCTTTCCAACCCCTAGAATTGCCCGAAAACTCTGTCTCAAACCAGTCGCGGCAGGTAAATACAGAACTAGAAAAAAGCGCGATCGCCTTAAATTTAGTCCAGGAAGCTTGGCAAGACTTAAATCGCCTCAACTTGGAATTGCAGCCAGAAATACTCGATCGCCAAAACACTCAAAAAGCCCTGCGAAAGAGCGAAGCACTGCTACAAGCTATTTTAGACAACTCAACAGCAGTAATTTACATCAAAGATGTTGACGGAAAATACCTGCTCACAAACCGCCATTTTGACAATTTGTTCGACATCGCAAAAGAGCAAATAACAGGGAAAACTGACGGCGATATTTTTCCCCTAGACAAAGCAGCAGCCTTGCGAGAAAACGACCTGAAAGTTCTCGAATCCTCCTCGCCTCTAACCATCGAAGAAATTATCCCTCAAGACGACGGCCCGCACACTTATATTTCTCTGAAATTTCCTCTCTGCAACTCCGAAGGCAAAGCTTATGCAGTCGGTACAATTTCTACAGATGTGAGCGATCACAAACTTGCCGAACTCACCCTAGAAAAAGCCAAAGCAGAACTAGAAATAGAAGTCGAACAGCGCACCCTATTCCTCAAACAAGCCAACGAACTCTTGCGGTTTGAACTCGCCGCCAGAGTCCGCGGCGCCATCACAGTCAGACAAATGACGGCTCAGGTAGCCCGACACGCCAGAACAGTTGACGGCATTCTCGGCGCTTCTCTTGACCTAATTTTTCTAGTAGATCGATCGGGAAAATACACTTATGTCAGCCGCACCGCGGCTCAAGCTGCCGGCATGAACCCCAGAGAAATGATTGGCAAAACCTGGCAGGAATTAGGCTGGTCGCCAACAATTATGCAGCGGGTTCACCAAGAATGCCACGGCATATTTGCCACAGCCGAGCCCGTGAAAGGCGAAGTAATTGTCCCCACCGCAAGCTGGGGAACCCGCGACTACGAGTACATTCTCAGCCCCGTTTGTGCGACAGACGGCAGCGTCGAAGCAGTGGTGGCGACACTGCGGGATATCACCGAACGCAAAGACGCTGAGGAAGCGTGGCAGTTGGCAAAAGAAGCCGCAGAACTCGCCAATCGCGCCAAGAGTGCTTTTCTGGCAAACATGAGCCACGAGTTGCGAACTCCCCTGAATGCGATTATCGGCTACAGCGATATGCTGGTGGAAGATGCCGAAGAGTTAGGCAACTTAGAGGTAGTCTCGGATTTAGATAAAATTCGCACTGCTGGCAAACACTTGCTGCGGCTGATAGAGGACATTCTCGACATCTCCAAAATTGAAGCTGACAAGATGGAGATTTACCTCGAAAGCTTCGATGTTGGAGGCTTAATCGAGGAGGTGATAACAACTATCAAACCGCTAATGGATAAAAACGGCAATACTTTGGAAGTATTGAGTTCTGACAATATCGGCGCGATGCACGGCGATTTGATGAAAGTGCGGCAGGTAATGCTGAATTTGCTCAGCAATGCTGCTAAATTTTCTGCTAATGGGACGATCGTGCTTACTGTCGAAAGAATTACCAGTGAAGAATTAAAAAATAAATATCAACCGAGAGTTGCTCAACTGTTAATTTTGGATGCAGAATTTTTAATTTTCCGAGTGACAGATACGGGCATCGGCATGACACCAGAGCAGCAAGAGCGACTGTTCCAACCTTTTACTCAAGCCGACAATTCAACTACTCGCAAGTACGGTGGTACTGGTTTGGGACTGACTATCAGCCAGCGTTTTTGTCAGATGATGGGCGGCGATATTGAAGTTACTAGCGAGTTAAATTGCGGCTCTACTTTTACTGCTTGTCTGCCTGCTTCATTGTTTAAGCGATCGGAATTTTAATAATTTTGCAGAAATAAGAGCAAGAAGAGTCGGCGGTTGAAACCGCTACTATACAAACAATGTCCGCCTCCGCGGACTGAAGAATAATAAAATTAACTTCCAGGCTGGAGCCTGGGAACCTAAATCTAGAGGCTCTGCCTCGCTTGGAAACATGGAGGCAGAGCCTCCGGATCTGCGTTACTAGGCTCCAGCCTAGTAACGAGTAATTTAAAATTATCTGCGTTTATCCGTGTTTATCTGCCTTACATCTGCGGTTTCTGTATCAATGAATGATTTATGCCATTCAAGTCTAATAATATGATGAATTACCACAAATTGCGCCCCAAAAATCAAGTTTTCCGCCGCAAACACGGCATTTTGACAAAAAGTTTATTTTTGTTCCTGACTGCGGGTTCTGCGTGCCTCGGAGCCTTGCTGTGTGAGGAATCTGCGGCATTTTCCCAGCAGCAGGCCTGCCCGACTGGCAACGCTGCTAATTTCCCGTCGCCCCCGCTTTCGCAAACCGAAAAAAGCGTGCCAAGTCTGTGGTTAGCTCAAAAACTCTATGGCGGCAAATTGCTCGATCGCTGGTTTGTCGATCCCGGCAATACTTGGGTAATTATCATAGTTAACCGCCAACTTTGGAGTTTGCTCGATTATATGGAACGCTATCAGTTTGTCAACCGCTTTGGCAGTGTCGCCAGCGAATACGGTTACAATGTGCGAGTCTGCAACCGTCAAGGCAATGCTTTGGCAGTTTATTCGTGCAAGGGCGATCGGCAAAGCTGTAAAATCGATTTAGAATCTCTGTCAAATCCCGGTCTTCGAGGCAAACTCAAAGGATTTTAGTAGGGTGCCTCAGCTAGAGAGATTTTTGGGATAATCGATAAATCAAAAGCTGATGCACCGTGCCTTTGAGCTAATAAATGCGGTTTATAATTCGTATTAAAAAATGAAAACACCCCTTGAGCTTCCTGCTGAATTAGAACCTTTTCGCCAAGAAATTGAAAGTTCAGAAAAGCCTGTTATCAAAATCACTTACGAACGCAAGGCTACAGATTTGTGGTCAAGCAAATTTGGCGGAGTTCCTTACTTGCCGAAAGGTTACAATTTTCCCAAAGATAGTGATGGAAAATATATGCACATTTTGGCACAACTCAATTTTGAGGAAATCTTTGCCCAAGTGCCAGATTTAGCACCTTTCCCCAAAAAAGGAATTTTGCAGTTTTATATCGGTGACACAGATTTATATGGCATGGATTTAGATAATTTGGACAACCAAAAAGATTTTAAAATATTGTATTTTCCTGAAATTGACACAAATAATTATCAAACAGATTTTGCTTTTTTGTTGAATCAAGAAGTTAAGGGATTTTCACCTTTAAACTATAAATACGTGAATAATTCGCAAGAATGTTTGGCTTTACAATTTAGTCCTGACAATGAGTGGGTTTGCCCAGCAGACTATCAATTTAATAATTTTTTTGGAGAACAAAAGCTTAAACTATTCTTTGATGTAATGGAGGCAGATGATTACAAATTAAATGATTGGTATTATGCTAATTTATACGACATCGACCATAAAATAGGGGGATACGGCTACTTTACGCAAACTGATCCTCGTGAGTATAGCCCGCAATACCAAGACCATAAAGTTGTACTCTTACACATGATTAGTGATGATGAAATTTGTTGGGGTGATGATGGAGTAGGTAACTTTTTGATTCGTGCTGAGGACTTAGAGAAATTAGATTTTTCTCAGGTGATCTATAATTACGATTGTTATTAAAATTAAAATACCAACACTTCAACCCGTGCTATTTTTTTATTTTCTAAGGTACGTAGTTGCGCTTCAGCACTCTTTGGAAGCATCTCATTTTTGTAAAAAGCATTTTTTCTTTGAATAATGTCCCGCTCGCCTATTGTATAATACGGGAGCGGGGACAGCACTATAAATGCAAAACTGCGATGCTCCCTGCTCTTTCATAGATAAAAGAGCACTGAAGCGCAACTACGTACCTCACAACGTAGTGAAATTTTAGCCTTTCACTACTTGCCTAGTTTCTTGCCAGAGCGATCGATATTGGGCAATCCCCGCATCCCCAAACGGCAGCAGAAAGTCGCTAGCAGCAAGAATCTTAGCATCCGGCAACAACACAGAATTAGTGCGAACAGCTTCCGGCAAATCCTCGGGTTTCATGCCGACAATTATCGGCGAACTAGCCTTAGCCAGCAAAGATAATTGAGGAGCAACCCGAGGCTGCAAGCAAAAATCAATCCATTTTTCCACTAAAGAAACTGAATTCCCTGATGCTGGTTCTACCCACAAATCTGTCCAAAGTGCAGTTCCCGAAACAGGAATTACTAAAGCAATATCCTTTTGAGTTTGCAGCAGCGGCAGCAAGTCCCCAGAGGAACCTACTGCCAACCAAGTATCGCCTAAAATTAATGGTTGCAGGTAAGAGTCCGAACTATAAAGTTTAACTTGTTGGTGCAGATTTGCGAGTTCTTTTTTAAGATTGGGGACTCGATCTAATTGCTGCGTATTGTAAGATTTTCCGAGTTTTTTTAATGTTAAACCGATAACTTCTCTGGCACTGTCCGGCAGAGAAATTCGATCGCGCAATTCTGATCGCCACAAGTCTTTCCAATCTGTCGGAGTCCACCCCAAAGCCTTAAATTTGTCGGTTCGATAGGCGATTACCGTACTTCCCCAGCGGTAAGGTACACCCCAAACGTTTTCTCTGGCATCTAAGAAACCGTCATCGTTTCGCGTTACCAAATTTCGCCACCTTTGGGGCAATTGTGCCCAATTAGGCAACTTAGCAGGATCGAGCGGCTTAATCAATTTTTGCCTAATTGCCAAAGTCAGCCAGTAATCTCCCAACATCACCAAGTTAGCTTGATTTTTTGATTGGGGAACCTGTTTCCACTCCTGCAACAGGGCGAATAATTCTTTTAATTGTCCTTCTTGCGTTACCTGCAAAAGCGGAGACGGTTGTACATCGCGGCTAAATTTGCTTACCAGTTGGGCCGGAATACCGTTTTTGAGCGATCGAATTTTGAGAATGGGCTTCGAGTCGCACCCTGCCGCCAATTGACTTAAAGTTAGGGTGGCGGCCCCCAATAGCAAAGACCTTCGTTTCACCTGTGAATCCGCTTTTCTAAATATTGACCGATCGTTTTGTGTTCTACAGCCCGGGAAATAATTGTTTGTCGAGTCCGGTAATTGGCGCCGATTTGTCTTATTTCTTCCTCAAACACAGAGCCATTGTACTCGGTTCTGCTGCGCTCTGAGTCTGTTGGACTCTTGCCCTGATTTTACCTTCTACCTTGTTGAGCGAGCTTTCCCATGCCGAAAACTCCCTCAACTTAACGCCTAATTTCTGTGCTGCAAGTTCCTTTGAGCCAGTTTGGCTCGCCAGCCGGGTCGATCGACTGCATCTGTGTTACATTTTTTAATATAACGAAAGAACCAGAGCGCTGCTATCTGCCGTTGGATGAGGCTTTTTACACAACAGAAGTGAAAAATTCTTTTTAAATCGGCGACAGCTTAATAACTAAAAAAACTAAAAATCCATTCATCTGAATCCTGAAAGGACTGGCGAGAGCGAAGTCAATCTAATAGGACTCTCGGCGATCCGACTCTCACAAACCCGACGTTTTAGCTCTGATTGAAGGTTTGAACGAAGTATGGGCGTTAACCCACCCGGTTCCTGTGTCCAAGACTATCTAGAATTTAAAATCTACAATCTACAATCGACTCACCAATGGCGATCGATTATCTTCAAGCTGGCTCCCTAAATCTACCGTCTGGATTAGGAACACAACAATTACGTCAAAAATTAAATAATTTAGTGATAAATCCAAGTTATGTAAAGATTTACCTAAAATATAAAGATATTAAGTTACGAGCCAAAGGATGATTGTATGGAAGCGCTCCGCCAGCAAGTTACAGTATTGAGCCAACAAGTCGAGGCCCTCTACAAACTCATAGAAAACCTCAATGAAAAGCTCTTGGAGTCGGCCAAGGAGACGAAGCTGACCCAGCAACAGAGAAACGATCGCTCTGGAACGGTAGGAAATGACAAAACCTCGCCCTATCAAAGCTACAGCAGTCTCGACGGCCTCCTCGAACATAAAGACATACTGTTAGATGACAGCTACTTCGACAAGAATTCTCAAAGCCTGGAAAAAGAGCTGAGCGCCGAGATTCAAATCCAGCGCTTAACAGCTCAGCTAACAGCAGCTTACAATCGAATTGCAGCCTTGGAAGAACAGTTGCTCTCCAAAAGAATGCACTCGCAACATCTAGGCGGGCCTAATTAAATATTGCTAGCGGGGATCGGGTAGTAATCAAAAAAAAATACAAGTTGCGTTGATTTATGCTCGTCTACTTATAGATTCATTGCATAGAGTTTTTTATCTCCCGTAATTAGCAGGGAGAATACTGCATCAAAGCCAAATATTGTGTAGAAAATTCTGTAAATCTGAGAGCAAAAATGCTACAGAAAGTGATATAATTATTCAGCCAAAACGAAGCTGGGTGAGCAGCAAAACAATGTTCGCAGCTCCATCGCCGCCTCTGAATTTTTAATGTTTAATTCCTAACATTCCTGGATGCACAGAAAACTAAAAACCCGGTTGGCGAGTGTATTCGTCGTGGCCAAACCCCAATATTTTCAATAAAAACCGGGTTTTTTGCCTCCAAGACTTTCTAATGTTTAATATCAATTCCGGCTGCGCCGGAATGATCTCAAATCCTTGCTTCATTCGTCGGGCGTAAAGTCGAATCAATCTGCCCACAAATAATTCGCGCAATTTTCATTTTTTTGACTCACAGTCAACAGTCAACAGTCAACAATCATTCCGGTGCGACCGGAATCGATATAATTTCACACCGCGAGGCTAAAGCTTCAACAGCTTGAAGGAGTTGAGGAGGAGTCCAATTTGCAGCCAAGCCACTGGCGATCGCACAGGCTCCCGCACCGACACCTTCCTTAACATAGCCGCGATCGTAAGCTTGCAGTTGCCCGTAGCGAGATCCAGCAAAACTTAGCTGCGTGGCAAACAGAGGCACACCGCCGATATCATTAGCGAGTCCTACAGTGTCTCCTGTAGGGTCTTCCACCACCCAGCGCGTAGTCCCCACCGCAACTTGTTCGGGACTCCATAGCAGAGCATATTCACGGGCTAAGGCTTGCATCAAAGCGTACACTGCCAGCATTTGCGTGCCCCCAGCCAGAAGCACCCCGCAAGTCCGACTCGCGGCGATCGCCATTGCCGCCACCACTATTTGCATCGGATCGCCCACCGCCGCTACCAATTCCAGGGGAGTGCTGTTTTTTCCGCCCATTTCCCACTCAGCATTATTGAGTCCCGCTGTCACCGCAGCCAATTTTTGAGCGTGATTGCAGCGAGGATGAGAACTGTTAACTTTGCCCGCCGCTGCAATACCCAAACCCATTAACACGCCCAAAGCAGTAGTCGTTCCCCCAACTACGCACTCCCCTAAAATTAAATAGCTGCCATTAGTTTGAGCGGCCAATTTAGTTCCCCAAATTAATCCTTGTTCGAGCAAATGTTTGACTGTTTCGAGTTCTAAAGCATTCCCAGAAATCAGACACTTTGCCGGAGTGCCGCCCAAATCAATTGCAGGTACCGGAGGTGGGAGGGGCAAACCAGCATTAAATAGGTAAAGGGGAAGTTCCAAAGCTTCGACTACAGCGCGAGATATTAGTACCGGCGAGGCACCCGCTTCTAGGGGCGGCAAAGGATATTGGGGCGACGGTTGGGGGCCGTTATACAAAAATTCTGCATCGGCTAAACAAGTAAATTGTCGATCGTGCGGGGTTGCTCCTGCTGCTGAAATCCCCGGAATTAAGCCAGTAGCGGTAAATCCTAACACGCAGGCAAATATTGGTTTGCGTCCCCGATAGCGATCGAGCCACCGCTGGCCCTGTTCGATTTCTGTATAAATACCAATCATAGTTAGTCAGTAGTCATTAGTCATTAATTATTAGTTGTTAGTCAACAGTCAACAGTCAACAATTCCCAATAACTACTCTTCATAATCGATCAACAGTTGCACCCAGCTTGGCGGCCGCGGAATCGGATTTCCCAAACGATCTAACAGGAGCAAAGCTACTAAATGCACTACAAATAAATAGACAATATTGTTAACCAAAATCATCCCGGCGGCGATCGCCCCAATTGTGTTCAAACTCGGTACATTCAGCCAGCCCAGCTTCACAAACACCCATTCCACCATCTCTGTTACCTGGGCGGTTACGTAAACCCATAGATCCTGACCCACCAACGCTGACAGCAGCCAAAACCGAAAAAAGAAGCCTACAGTACCAATGAGAGCGCCCACACTAATAGAGAGTGACCAACTCGCTTTGCGCCTCCAAAGTCCTCCCAGCGCAACTCCCATAACTCCAAAAGGGATCACGTATAAAATGCTCCGCGTCGGGCCCATCAGTACCGACAGCAGCAAACCCGATACCAAAGCTGCCATCCAAGCTGCTCGGTTGCCCCAGCGCAAGTAAACCAGGGCGATGGGTATCGGGAAAAAAACCCGCAGCAAAGGCCCCAGCGGAAAGTAATAATTTACCAGCCAAATTAAGCTAGCGGTACTTGCCAAAAAAGCCGTTTCTACAAGCCTTAAAGGCGCTTCCCCAGAGGCACGATTCCCCGGATCGGGATTGGTGCGATCGCCAGCCATTGCTGAAATATCGGCGGTTTGCGGCTCGTTATTTGTACTAGGAGAACTACCCGAATTAGACGCAGCATCTGCTGACAAAAAATCACTCATCCGATTTTAGATTTTAGATTTTAGATTGTAGATTTTACGGGACTTAGACCCGATACGGCTGATTCCCGATTTTAGATTTTAGATTTTAGATTTTAGATTTTAGATTTTACGGGACTTGCGCCCGATACGGCTGATTCCCGGTTTCAGTGTTTGGATGCCTCGCCGCCAAATTTAATATTGCTCGCAGAAACCGGGTTTAGGTAGGAACGCAAGTCTTATTTTAGATGGATTTTCTCAGCAAAAATTTTCAGCAGCATTATTTTTCGATTTTGACTTCCTGGATTACCAAAACCGAACAAGATGCGTGGTGAACGACATAATTGCTGACGCTGCCTAGGAAAGCTTCTGCGAGCCCGGTGCGGCCACGCCTCCCCAACACTATTAAATCTGCGCCCCAATTTTCGGCGGCTTCACAGATACAATGCCCCGGATCGCCGTCCATTTTGCAATCAAATTCTACCTGCAATCCTTTGTTTGCTGCGGCGTCGGAGTAATTTTTCAGCAAACGCGAAGCGTGTTTTTCCTCCCTTTCCAGCCGCAAACGTTGAGCTTGATAAGCTTGATCCATTAACTCAACATTCATGCCCAAATCTACCGGAATTGGCACTGCCGTCTCCCCCATGGTGCTGACAGTAACGCAGTTAAATAGCATCACCTGGGCGCGATCGTTCAGAGCTAATTCTAAAGCTTGAGTGAAGACGCGGTGACCCAGTTCAGAATCATCTAAGGCGGCGAAAATTTTCTTAAAACTCACAGCTTTACCTCCTGCGGAAAATCATTCATATCAGTTAGTTAACAGAGAGTGCTTTTGAATTAGATTCAATAAAAAAAAGCAAACTCTGAGACTTCTAGACTAACAGACGCTCTAAGGCGTGCAGGTCGGGAATGCACAAAACGTCACGTTCGCGCTGAATAGTTCCTTTTTTTTCCAGCTTGCTCAGCACTCGCGTTACTGTTTCGCGAGCCAGCCCGCTGAGGCTGCTTAATTCTCTGTGTGGCAGGTTTGGTATTTCTGTACCTCCTGTTTCCAGGATTTTTTTGCCTTGCCCCTCGGCCAAAAATAAGAGAATATCTGCTACTCGCGAGGTACTGTCGGACTCTCGCAAACGCAGGCGGCGGTTGACTTGTCGCAGGCGACGCGCCATCAGTTGAGCTAGGCGAATGCCTGCTAGCGGCTCGGTATGAATGAGCTGCACAAAATCCTGAGATGGCATATTGCCGATCAGTGTCGGGGCTAGGGTGATCACATCTGTCGATCGCGGTGCTTCTTCGATCGCGGCCATTTCCCCGAATAATTCTCCTTTCCCTAAAATATTCAGTGTTACTTCTTTTCCGTCTAGGTTGTAGGTGCGAATTTTCACCCAACCATCCAATATAAAATACACTGATGTTCCCCAGTCATTTTCGAGTAAAATCACTTGATTTGACGGATGACTGCGGGTAACGATGTGGACAGTTGCTCTCTCGATTACAGGATCGGGTAATCCTGCAAAAAAAGGAGTAGAAACTATCAATTGATTTATATTAGAATTCGGATCTCGGGTGTTAAAGCGGTCTTCCATGAGGCCATCATTTTAATTTATGCGCTTGAGCTGCGCTGGGCAGTTACAAATAGCTTGCAGCCGAGTCATTCGATTTGAGATTCAAGATTTGAGAAACAAGGATCTAAAATCGGCAATTTTACCTCTAAAGTTTTGCGGTCAAAGGCTCAATATGGTAATTAATAGCCTCAAGCTCTGATTGGGAGCTAGAAACTAAAGAATATACCATAATTTTTTAGATATATACCACTGAGCAAATTTTATTAACAAAATTTTAGCAATGTGGCAAACGACTGAGCTGATCGAATTACCTTTGAAAGCACTCGCTTAGAAAGCTTAACACTGGTGAGAGATTTGTTGTCACTCTTGCCCTGCTGTCGAGAAGGCAGAGTCCACGATCACAAGCCTGCAAGCACGGTAGACAGATCCCAAATCCGAGCAACTGCCTAGAACCTGGCAAATGTCAGCACGATCGGCAAAATCCACAGCCATTGCGAGCCTAAAGACTGGCGCTCTTGGCGAGCCAAACCCACCCACTTCCCAGCAAACTTTTCTGCTACCTCCAAGATTATTGTACCATTAGTATCTAGCCACGAATACAGATAAAAGGCTATGATAAAAGGTTACTCAAACCGACTGTAGGGGGACAATCCCGAATCTCGGTATCCCAAATCGCAAATTGTTTGAGGTTTTTTCCAAGTCGGTGAAAGATGAAGAGATAGTGGCGCGCCGCCATGCTAACGAAACTCGCGGTGACAGTGTGCGACCCGCCGTTCAACCAGGTGAAGGCAAAAGTTCGTCGGGATCGCAGCTCTTCCGAGCAGGAATCAGCCTCCGGGCCGGGAAACTCGCCCCTGAGCAGCAGAATTTGACAGCACTTGCAATTGATAGAAGCAGGCATTTGGTGCGGAAGTACCGGCTAACCTATCATAGGCAATAGAAGTTATCCGAAGACAAAACGTTAATTAACAGTTGTCAGAAAATATTAGTGAATTATTGACTGACTCGCATTCAGATTATTCTATCTATTGGCATCGCTGCCGCCTGACTTCAGTCTTTTTTCGGTAAAGTTTCTCCCAAGCCGCATTCCCAGAGGTTCCGCCCTTGAATTCTCAGAAGTACAAAATTCAAGCACTGATTGCTGAGATAGACGAGGTACTCAGCAAGCCCGCACCCCGCTTGCCTTGGACGGGTTCGATCGATACTGTCCACCAGCGCCAACTTTTAGAGCGAGTTCGTGCTTATCTGGTTTCCTCAGACTCAAAGCTAACGGCCCCAAAGGCCCCCGCGCGCCCAAATGTCCGCCCCGAACCAGTTCCAGTTCCCAAAGTGCCTCTGTCCCCCCCTCGCCCCTCAGCAGCAGAGCAAATCATGCTTGCCGTAACCGGAGAAATCAGCCACCTGCGTTCCAGCCTGACAGGGCCGCTCCAAGAAGACATAGAAGCTCTGCGGCAAGAGCAGCAAGCTCTAATTCAAGAAATCAAACAGCTAGAAGCAAAACGGCAGCAGCAACAATCCCTAGCTCAGCAACAAGCCAACCAACAGCAAATCATTGGTGAATTCTTGCAGGTACTGACTGCCCGCTTGGAAGAAACCTTGACTAGCGATTTCTCTCAAATTCTAAGTTCCCTAGAAAATCAGTTATTGCAAAGCAGCGCAGCACCATACTCTTTGGGCAGAGCGCCTGATGAACAATCGGCTATTGACGTAACACTTAACCGACAAACCTCAGAAGAACACCCGCTGCTGACGCCGGCTCAGAGGTTGGAGCAAATGCAACTGTTCCAATCTCATGCTGACAGTCTGCTGATGAGTCTCGATTCTAGGATGGGTACGGTGTTCGAGGCTTTGCAAGCAAATCTGCAAAGCTATCAAGCTTCCTTGAGACAAGAACTCGAAAATATGTACGGTTTGAGTCAGCAGAGCGAGGCGATGTTCGCGGCTTTGGTTAACCACTTGGCCGCACAGTTGGGACGAGAAGCATCTTCCTACGTTCAACAGCCGATCGATTTAGCAAATAATATCGAAACCGTCACCCCAACCGCAGCAGATCAATCTTCTGTCGCTCCCGCCCTTTCAAATACTGCGATCGAGCACTCAGCCGCAGAGACTCAGACGGGAGACTCTGTGCAGGAAATTCGCACCGGTGAATTCGGAGAACAAGACAGATTTCCCTACGCCGGTACAGAAATTTCTCCGCAATACGGACAGTTGAGGCGCGAACGCGACCGCATTCAATCCCCTATTTTGCTCCCGGAGTTGGAAGATAATTTGTTGGGTTCTACACCAGAAATATCTCGAAATGCCACTCGATTTACTGGCGGTGAATCTGAGAATAGGTTAACAGAAACAGACGAAGAAATTGAGGATTTGTATGCAAGTTTGTTTGCGGGAGAAGCGGTTCCTGAAGTAGAATTACAAAGCGAAACTTTCCCGGTAGAGAATACTGTAATTGAGACAGAAAGTGAAGGTGTAGAATATCAATCGGCGACGGATCAAGAAACTGCCGAGTCGCTAAAAATGACCGAAGATTTGTTGGTAAATTTGCTGGAGGAAGACGAATCTCTGGAAGAGATTTTAGTAGATGAAGATTCAGACTTTGTAATGGGTAATTCTGTAGACGCTCTAACTTTAGATACTGCAGATTTATTTGAACCGCAAGTGGCAACAGTAGCTCAAGTTTCAGAAGCACCACCCTCAACTGCTGAGTTGCAAATTGACGCGGACGATCGAGAAAATCTAGAAACGGCTCAAAACCGAGGCGAGCAGTTCGGCGCTACTGTCCCTGAATCAGCAGCTTTGCCGTTGAGAACGCCTGCCGAAATTAGCCCAAACCTCCCCAGTGCCGAGTCCCGTGTGCCGAGTGCCGGTGACGTTCAAACTGCCGAGTTCGACTCATCCTCGCAACGGCTTGATGATGGGTACATCCAAGCTTCGCCGGACGAGGATTTACTGCCTGTCGAGGCATTAGAAGATGACCTCGATCGAGCTCTAAATTTGGACAACAATACTCTGGAACTTTTGGAGGCAGACCTCTACAATCTGGAGGGATTGGAAAATACTAGCTTCGGGCGATCGAATTTCTCAGTCGCTAACAATTTGGATTTATCGGCGAGTTCCCCCGAAGGCATTGCAAACAATCCCTTTGCGGAGGCGGCAGAGGAAGAACTCGGCACGCTGGAGGATTTGTTCTCCGATGAGTTGGAACTGTCCTCGGATGATGAACCCTTTGTTTTGGAAGATGAACTTGAGGATGATTTGTTTGCGGAGGAAGACGACTCGAATTTGACGCTAGACGAGATTTTGGCTAGTTTGACCGAGACCGATCGCCCTTTGACTGATTCTCCCCCTCCAGAAACTGCCGAAACTAACGAACTGCGATCGAGTCCTCCAGAAAGTAAAAAAAAAACCTAATTTCGACAGAGAGTAAAGCAGGAGTTGTTGAGGGGAAAACCGAGTTTAGCGAGTTTGCCACACAGCAGCAAGAGTTGGCGCCTCCTTTTGTTGCAGGTGCGATCGCCCCATCCAGAGAACGCCGGAATTCTAGCTGGTATTTGGGCATTGATTTCGGTTCCAGTGGCCTGTCTGCGGCTTTGTTTGATCGCACCAGCGGCCAGTTGCACCCGATTTACTGGGAAGCATCGCAGGCTGAGGGTTCCCCAGCAGACGCCAGCTTTCGGATTCCCTCGGCTGCGGTGCTGGCGAACACAGCCCCAGGAAGCCTAGGGTCAGAGGTGACAGTCAAGTCGGTGGGATTCAGACCCCAGGCTTTGGCTGCAGGAGAATTTTTACTGGAAAATTTTAAATGGCCTTTAAAGGTGGGCATTCCTTATCAGCGGGAGGCTGCTGGGATGTACGAACCCTTGTTGCAGTGGTCGCCCTTGCAGACTTTTTCGATCGCCTTGCCGCTGCAAGGTGTGCGGGCACTGCTGGCTACTTTGAATCCGAGTTTGCGGGGACAAAAATTTGACGGATCGGGGGAAGTTTTGGATTCTGCACCAAGGGCGATTTTTGCAGGATTGCCAGTTTCCAATTTAATCTGTAGGGCTTCGGGACTAACGCCAGAAACTCTCGATGCGGCGCTTTTAGACTTGCAGGGTGTAATTTTGGGGACTCCGGCCGGCTGGTCGGATGTTTATATGTTCAATCTGCGGGAGGCGGTTTTGGGCGCGTCTCTGGTGGCTTCGGGTTCGCAAATTTTTGTGGTGGAAGATGCGATCGCCACTTTGCTTGCTGCTGTAACTCCTGTAAAAAATGGCATGGAAGTCGAGTCGTCAGCCGTGGATTCTGCTAAGGACGGCGAAGAAGCTGCACCGCTGAGTGTTAATGCTTCGTCTTTTAGCGGGGGAACTTTGATTTTGAATGCGGGGGCGGCGACAGTGGAATTAGCTTTAGTTGAGTTGCCGTCCAATCTTCAAGATTTAACTCGTGCTGATTTTACTTGCCAGAGTTTTGGTTTTGCTGGCGATGCTTTCGATCAGGATATTATCTGTCAGTTGTTGGCTAAAAATGAAACGTGGGGAATGTCGATCGATTTGCCACGTCCGGGGCATCCTGATTTGCCGAGCCGCTATCAATTGCAGCAGCGGTTACAAGGTTCTGCTTTTGGCCTGCAATTGTTAGAAGCAGCAAAGCAAATAAAAGTTATTTTGCAACATCAAAAAAGTTTTGCTTTGGATATTGACCAGCAGCATTGGGATGTGAAGCGCAAAGATTTGGAAAGTCTGGTTTTAGTGCCTTTTGTGCAGCAGTTAAACCGTGAATTGAATGCTTTGCTCAGCCGCGCGGGAATGTCGCCGGCGGGGATTAATCAGGCGATTTGTGCAGGGGGTATGGGTGCTTGGCCTGCGATCGCCCGCTGGTTGCGGCAGAAGCTGCCGAATGCGATCGTAGTTCAAGACCACGAATTGCAGGTCGATCGAGATATTTTTGAGATTGATAATTCTGCATTAAATTCTGTATCTCAAAGTACAAATTCTCCCCAAAAATTTGGTCGAGTTGCCTGCGGGTTGGCGAGTTTGGCTCTCTATCCTCACATTTTGGATGTGTCGCAACAGCAGTACAGCGACTTTTTTCTGCTGTGGGAATTAATGAAGGTTTTGGGCGGGGAAACTTTGAGCTTTCAGGAAATTTTGCAGTTGTTGGAACGCCAGGGCGTGAATACCCGTACCTGCGAACCCCGGATTTTGCGGATTTTGGAAGGAAGTTTGCCGGCGGGACTTGTGCCTGCGGAGGAAGATTTCATGCTGCTGGCCGAGGAGTCGAGGCAAAATCCTGATTGGGAAGCAATTTGGGCTGAGCCGCTTTTCTTTGAAGATGTCTCACGGGGTTATCGGTTGAATCTCGAACACGCCTTTGTTGTTCGCGAATATTTAGGCAAACTCGCCTCTAGCAGCCAGCAAAAGTTGTTAGAGCCGCTAACACTTGCTTGGGATGTTCGCACTGATATTTATCGCTAAACGGCAAAAAACCCGGTTTCTCAGTAGAATCTTCCCTGTCTTCCGGGAAGAGTCCTAGTCGAAACCAGGTTTTTTTGCGTCCAGGACTAACTTTTTTCTGTAAATGTACGTAAGTTTACATAAACTTTATACGTTTTTATAAAAAATACATAGAAACTTTATAAAAGTGTTATTGATTTTTAAAGATTGTGCAAAGCTCAGCATTTCAGGTTCTGCAGATTTGAGATGGCTAATAAGATGGACGTAAGAGATCGTTAAAGTTGAGACAAATCATATGAAAGTTCCGATGGGTGCCTCGTCGAAATCATCATTATCAGAAATGCTGTCCTTATTTTTTCAAGAATCTACTTACAGAGTCTGTGTATCAAAACAACAACATCACCGCTCCGTAACGAGCAAGGTAAAACGGTTAATCGATATTTTGGGCTCGCTGCTGGGACTGGCAATTGCTGCAGTGGTGGCGGTGCCGGTGGCAGTGGCGATGCTGTTGGACGATCGGGGCCCGCTGCTGTACAGTCAAGTCCGCTGCAGCTTCCAAGGGCGACATTTCAGAATGTGGAAATTTCGATCGATGGTTGTCGATGCAGAAAAGCTCAAACATTTAGTTAGCAACCAAGCCAAGGGTCACATTTTTAAGAATGAAAATGACCCGCGAATTACCCGCGTCGGCCGCTTCTTGCGGTGCACGAGTTTGGACGAGTTGCCTCAATTCTGGAACGTGTTAGTCGGCGACATGAGTTTGGTGGGAACTCGACCGCCCACTCCTGATGAAGTTGCTGCCTATGACGATTTTCACTGGCAACGTTTAAATGTCAAACCCGGGCTGACTGGGGAGTGGCAAGTCCACGGACGGTCTGGAGTTAAAGACTTTAACGATATTGTGCAGATGGATCTCGACTATCAGGGCAAGTGGTCTGTTGTCTACGACATCACTTTGATTTGCAAAACAATTTGGGTGGTCTTCAGCAAAAACGGTGCGTGTTAATAGACTTCCTGTTTTGCGGGGTTTTTGGATTTTAAATTTTAGGAAAAAATAGGAGATGAAATAGTAGGAAACGGATTAAATATATGTTAATAGAATTAGCGATTGGTGATGCTTACGGTGCGGGTTTTGAATTTGTTGACCCGCAGACAATCGAAATGTACAACAATCTCAACGGCTACATCAAGCATCCCCGTCACGATATCCAGCCTGGATGTTACACGGACGATACGCAGATGAGTTTAGCCGTCGCAGAAGCTATCGTCAGCCGAGAACCTTGGACACCAGAACTTTTAGCCAGCAAATTTGTTGCAGCTTTTCAGCGCGATCGGCGATTTGGTTATGCTGGCAAATTTTACAATTTTTTGCTACAAGTTCAAGACGGAAAAGAATTCTTAGAAAAAATTCACTCGGCTAGCGATAAAAGCGGCTCTGCGATGCGAGCAGGCCCCATCGGCATTTTTCCTACTATTGAAAAAGTCATTGAAAATGCTACCATTCAAGCTGCAATTACTCACAATACTCCTGATGGCATTAAAGCAGCTATAGCGGCCGCTTTGATGTCCCATTACTTTATTTATCAGCTAGGTTTAAAGAATAATTTGGGAAATTTTCTAGAAAACCACATCCCTGGTGAGTGGTCCATACCTTGGCAAGGAGAAGTCAGCGTTAAAGGTTTGGACTGTGTTAGAGCAGCTATTACTGGGGTTATGCGAAATGATAGTATGAGCAAACTGCTCCAAGATTGCATTGCCTTTTCGGGAGATGTCGATACAGTAGCAACTATTGCTTTAGCTGCTGGTTCCTGTAGCAGTGAAATTGCCCAAGACCTGCCAGAAAATTTGGTACAAGGATTAGAAAATCAATCTTACGGCAGAGACTATATCATAGAACTGGATCGACAGTTAATGAATTGCGCGATCGACTTCTGACTTCTTCCTGAGATAGGTTACATCCGTTAAATCCCTTACACTGCTTCGTTGCTGAACTTCTTTCTATTAGGACTAAGACCAACTGTCACAAATAGGGTTAAATTTTAGGTATGTAGTTGCGCTTTATCGCTCTTAGCTTAGGAAAGAGCGCTAAAGCGCAACTACATACCTTTGTTTGATTTTGCCGTTGGCCTTAGTCATATCTATTATGAATTTGCCTAATTTGATTACTTTTTCTCGCTTGCTGGGAGTACCTTTCCTGCTCTACGGTTTGTACGACCCAAGCGCTCAAAGCCGCTGGATTTGCACCGCAATTTTTGTGGTAGCTGCGGCTACTGATTGGCTGGACGGCTATTTGGCTAGGAAGCTGAATCAAATTACCGATTTGGGTAAGTTTCTCGATCCTTTGGTGGATAAATTGTTGGTTCTCGCGCCGCTTTTAGTGTTGATTGAGTTGGGTCGAGTCCCGGCTTGGGGAGTGTTTTTGATTTTGGGCAGGGAGTTGACAATTGCGGGGTGGCGTGTTAATAAAACTACGATTTCGGGAGCTAATATTTGGGGCAAATTGAAGACGGTGAGTCAGATTGTGGCGATCGCACTTTTAATTGCTCCTCTGTCTGAAGCGTGGAATTTTCCCGCAGTAATTGCTTTTTGGGTCTCTGTGGCTTTAACTTTGATTTCTGGCGCTATTTATCTGTGGCCGGAAAAGACTGCTGAGGACAAGTAAATCTGTTTTTTAACCGCAGATGAGGGCAGATGAGCGCGGATTAACGCAGATAAAAACTTCGATGTATTTGTAGGGACACGGCAATGCCGTGTCCTAGCCCTAGCTTAATAATGAGTCCCCGATTTCCGGTAATGCACCGCTGTCACCCCGTCATTTTGCAGCAAATGACCGTTGTCAATCGCCGCATAAACTACCCAGTGATCGCCGCATTCCATCCGACTTATCACTTGGCATTCCAGATAAGCTAGAGCATCAGTCAAAACGAGACAGCCGTTGCTAGCTTCCATTGTTTCGACTCCGGCAAATCTGTCTTCTCCCGGAGCAAAGTTTTTCATGAAATACTTCCGCAACTGTCGCCCTTCTGCTAAGATGTTGAGCACAAATTTATCTCCGGCATACATCAAAGATTCAATTGATCGATCTTTCGCCACCGCAATCGTCACACCGGGCGGATTAAAAGTTGCTTGCGACACCCAGGAAGCCAGCATCGCACTTGTGACATCCTCCCGCTTCGCCGAGACTACGCACAGCGAACCAACGAGTCTGCCTACGGCTTGTTCAGTGCGATCGCTTCCTGCTGCTAACTGCGGTTTCGGTGCCCGCAATTTTTGCGATCGAATCAAAGCTTGAGCAAAATCCGTTCCCGCTTCTGTGCACTCGTGAATCGTCGCCGCCGTCGGCTTAAATTTGGCTCGAATCGGCTCAAATCCAATTCTATAGCCAGCATCTTTCAGCTTGTTTTCCACTAAGTCGATCGCCTCTCCACTCCAGCCAAAAGAACCGAAAACCCCCGCTAATTTGCTCTTAGTTGCGGTAGATAAAACAATTCCCAAAGCAGTTTGAATTTGCGTCGGAGCGTGTCCTGCTAACGTCGGGGTTCCTATAATAAATCCCGCGCATTTTTCGATCGCCTCTTTAATTTCTCCCGGTTCGGCAAATTCGCAGTTGATACTTTCCACCGCAACGCCGGCTTTCGTAATTCCTCTGGCGATCGCCTGCGCTAAAGTAGCCGTATTTCCATAAGCCGAAGCATAAATCAAAGCAACTGTCAAGTCTTTTGAATTTTGTTGCTGGCTCCATTCCCGATACAAATTGCTCAGTTCATTCAGGCCGTAACGGACGATCGGGCCGTGACCGGGAGCATAAAATGCTGCTGGTAAATCGGCGAATTTATCCATTGCGGTCAGCACTTGTTTTGCTTGAGATGCGTGCAGGGAATCGTAATAATAGCGCCGATCTTCGCTGTAAACGCTCCAGCCTTCATCGAATACTTGGTCGCCGCAAACGTGAGCTCCAAATAGTTTGTCAGTGAACACGATTCGAGTGTGCGGATCGTAGGTGCAAAGTTGGTCAGGCCAGCGGGGAGTCGGAGTCGCAATGAATTTTAAGGCGTGACCTTTTCCTAAGTTGAGAGTTTCTTCTCCCCGAACGACCATAATGTTTAATTCTTGGTCTGGGAAAGCAGCTCGCAAACTAATTGCCGCTGGATTCGTGCAAACCAAAGCTACTTCAGGAGCTAATTCTAACAGAGCTTTAATCGTGGTTGCTCTGTTAGCATTGAAATGCCCCAAAATTATGTAATCCAGCTTTGTCAAGTCCACCCGTTTCTGCAAAAACTCCAGGTAATTTTCAGTAAAAGATTCCCCTGGCGGGTCGAACAAAGCAGTTTTGTCAGCTTGAATAATATAGCTATTGGCTGTCGTACCCTTTTGCAGCGAATACTCGACTTCAAATTTGAGTCTGTCCCAAGTGCGCGATCGCACAATAAAAGTATCGAGTGCGATCGGGATAAACTGAACGTCGCGGGGTTTGGCATCCGATGCGAGTCTAGGGGTCAAAGTGTTAGTCATTAATTGCACCTATGAGAAACTGAACTACAGAACTTCTTTTGATTTCGTGCCAAAACTTGGTATCTACAATGTCAAACTTTGCCCCTCTACCCTGTAAATTGGTATCCAGGTCAGTCAGAAATTCCCTGGTTTTCAAATCATCCCCAATTTGGATAAAGCTCACTCCAATTTCTTCATCTTTCTCTATTTTATTTGCCGCACTTACAATAATTTCAGCGACAGCAGCGGTATTTTCTGGTTTTTGATCTAGGACTGCAACAATTATTGCTCCTTTCTTCCCTTTGCCATCTGTTTTGTTTGCGAAATAATCGCTAAAAGTTGCTTTAAGAGCTTCTTCCAAATTAATTGCAGTGGGGTTTGCTGAATCCGGTTGCGTATTTTGTCGCTGCAAAATTTCAGCTAACCGGGCAACATTGGAATTTTTATACTTCCACATAGGAGTAGAAGCTTCGTAAAGAGTGATGCCGTCGCTGTCAAATTCCTGACATTTTTTTGCTAAGTCGATCAGAGATGCCTGTGCTTCTACCCATTCCTCATACCAAGGATGTTGAGGGTCTCTGCTGGCATCGCTTCTGGCAATAATAATTGTGTAATCTCGGTCTTCTAAAAGATTGGCAGGCATTGGCAATTCCCCTAGTGAAAATGGAGAAGCAAAAGGTAAGAAAAGGCTTATGGCGCACCGTAAGTTTAGCTGCCGGTAAGGTTCGCCATAAGCTCCCCACGTTGAGAGTTTTTGCGTAGGTAAGATGCCGCATAAGCACCCGAACTTCCTACCTAATAATGATTTCCGACCTTGCGGTGGTGAACTGCCGGCAGTGCATCGGGATTGGATACGCGGCCGCTATCGACGATCGCATATACGATATGATGATCCGAAAGTTCCATCCGGCTGACTACTTGGCATTCCATGTACGCCAAAGCATCCGTCAAAATCGGAGAACCATTGGTTGCTGGTTGAGTTTTAACTCCGGCAAATCGATCGGCACCAGGAGCAAAACGCTTTAAAAAGTGCCTCATCAAAGTTTGATAATTGCCTTCTTCGAGCACGTTGAGAACAAATTTATCTCCCGCGTGCATCATCGATTCAATCGCCCGATCCTTCGCAACTGCTATTGTTAAACCCAGCGGTTTAAAGCTAGCTTGAGTTACCCAAGAAGCTAGCATCGCACCACTAACATCACCTTTTTGGGCGGTAATGATGTACAGTCCGCCGCTGATTCGTCCCAAAGCTTTATCGAGGTCGCTGTCGAGGGATTTCATCTGTTTGACTGCTTTGTCCCGCGTCAGCCACTGTCCCAAGTCGGTGCCGGCTTCGTCGCAAAGTTGATAACTCGCTTCAGTCGGTGATTCTTTAATTAAAATGTTGGGAAATGCTTCTTTTAAACCCAACTCTTTGAACTTGTTTCGCAGCGGGTAAATAGATACGTCATCGCCGCCGCCAGATTCGCACAAACCGAAAGATTGTTTGTTGTTAGCAGCAACTAAAATTGTGTTGATGGCAGCTTCGGCATTCGCAGCAGCAGTACCACTACTCGGCGGCGAACAAATTACGATACCGGCAGCATTACCGACAAGTTCCGCAACTTCTTGTAAGTCGGCGATTCTCAAATCCATCATTTCCACAGCGACACCGGTTTTGGTGATACCGTGGGCGATCGCTTGGCTGAGCCGATCGCTAAATCCGTAGTCAGAGGTGTAAAATACCGCTACAGTGGTTTCTGCCTTAGCTTGCGCTTGGCTCCACTTTTTGTAGCGTCCGGTAAGTTCCACCACATTGTGCCGCAGCAGCGGGCCGTGACCGGTCGCAACTGTACCGATTTCTCCCAACTCTGCCATCCGCTTCATCGCAGCGAGTACCGATCGAGCATTGGGAGCCATCAAACACTCATAATAAAAGTGGTAATCTTCCTCAACTGCTGCTAAATCGTCATCGAAGGTGCTGTCGGAACAGTAGTGCATCCCGAAAGCGTCGCAGGTAAACAGCACTTGACTTTTGCTGTCGTAGCTGAAAATAGTATCAGGCCAGTGCAAGTTGGGCGCCGATACGAATTCGATAATGTGACCGTTTCCTAAATCTAGTTTGTCCCCGTTTTTTACTACCAATCGCTCAAATGGTTGGTGTACAAGGTTTTCTAAAAATTGAATTGCTACTTTTGCCCCCACGACAATCGCTTGGGGTGCCAGCGCCAGCACGTCTTTGACTAAACCGCTGTGATCTGGTTCGGTGTGGCTGATAATTAGATAGTCAATCTCTTTGGGGTCAATTTCGCCCGTCAGAGTTTCCATGTATTGCTGGCGAAACTTCTCGTGCGAGGTATCGACGAGGGCGGTTTTTTCACCGCGAATGATGAATGAGTTGTATGTTGTACCGTTTTTGAGTCCGAATTCGATGTCAAAGCGGTCTCTATCCCAGTCCAGGCATCGAATTGCCGTTGTGTCAGAGGCAATTTCGACTTTTTCCACCGTCAATCTGCGTTGGACTCGTTCAGTCAGCGCTACCATCAGTGCCTCCTTGTCTTTTACCCATTACCTTATTGTCTTCATTCTGACACGTTTCTTTTGTAAATCTTTATAAAATTTCTTATGAGGCTGTTAAGTATCCCAAAATTTATGGCGTAAGGCAGTTCGGCAACAAAGCACTGTACCGGATGTAACGGATTTGAGGAAGAAGGAAAATTTAATGAAATCAATTTTCGGCCTATAAACAGTTGACAATAAACTTATTTCTGTGGTAAAGAAACTGAGTTTACGTGGTTGGGCGATCGCCGCTTTAGAACACTATCACTCAAATGCGATTCTAGATCGCGCGGCGATTTGGATTAGGGACAATAACTCGGCATTTAAGTCAACCTAATCAAACGTCAAATGCGATCGCGCTTTCTTATCCCCGATGTCTTTAAGAAGTCGGGAATTTGGGGATAATGATAGAAGAAAAAAATTTCCAATCCGCCATCAAAAAATTACTCATTGATGTAAAGCTATGTCTGAAAGTTCCTTTGAGAAAACTAATTTTGGTTGGCAATTAGGACAGTCGCAACAGCGATTGCAGGAGTGGTGGGAACTAAAAACTGCCCAAAATATACCGAATGTCAAATTGCCATCTTGGTTTGATTCCCCCATCTTGGGGGCGATCGCTAAAGCCGCATTTTGGTTAATCTTAGCATTGCTCGCAGTCTGGGCGAGTTGGCAGATTTGGCAACTGTTACGTTTTTATATTCATAATTTCAAAAAGAGGAATCAAACAACTGATGGAAGTGCGAAAAAAACAATTAAGGATTTGTCGGTAGCAGAGTGGTTGTTGCGATCGCAAAATTTGCAGCAACAAGGGAAATACCGCCAAGCTTGCCGCTGTCTTTACATGGCGGTGTTGCAGCGGTTAAATGATGCGGGAACCGTGGTTCACCAACCCAGTCGCACTGATGGCGAATATTTGGAATTAATCCAGCAATTACCCCAGCCAGTTCCTTACGAAACTGTGATAACAATACATCAGCAACTATATTTCGGGAATACAGAAGCTTCCGCCTCAACCTTTGAACAGTGTCAGCAAGCTTATCAAAAAATTAAGGATTAAGTAGGTAAACGCCAAAAAACAATAATATCCAATCGATAATTTTATGGTCTGGTTTTACCAACAATAATTACCAAAAACTGACAATCTCAAAAACCCCCACCCAATACCAAATCGCCACCTACTTCTTTCAATATACAAGGGTTCAAGGTCGTACTCAAATAACGCGCGTAGCATCTAAGAGTACGACCTTGAAAGGGTGCTATCAGACCGGAGTAGCAAATGGATTGAAAGCCATAAAACTAGCACCAGCAATGGGATTCGGGTCGAGGTCGCCCCCAATCAACCCTGTAGGTGAATCCCATTAGTTGTCGGTGCCAGCGACTGTCACACAGCGAAGATTTTACCCGCGTACCTCACTTTCTTGAAAATAGCTGTAGTGAGGAGCCAGACTGATAAAAAGCATTTAACTACTTGCCGGACATATTAGTAGAGCAAGGATTCCTCGCCCTACTAATAGCCTTAAATCAGAGTAATTGTAGCGAATCCCGGAGTGCCGACATTCGCACCTGGGCCAAAGCCAAAAGTCACGTCCCCAGTCAGCGGACCTGAAGTATTCTGAATCGTCAGACTAACGCTAGTTACACCGGGATTAAAGCTAAGCGTCCCTCCACTAATATTCCCACCACCTGGATTGGTAATGGTGTATTGTTGGGTGTTTATAGGTTCACCAGGACCAGGAGGAAGAATGAAATAGTCGACCGAAACCGAAACCGAAGTATTGCCGCCAGTCCGATTAATCATCACAACTCCAGTACCACCATCAATAATAGGATCAGGAGACGAACCGTAAAAGAAGGAAATCGGAGGCACAGGAGTAGTATCAATAATGCTCAAAACTCCCACTGACGGACTACCCAAACTGCCACCACTCAAGAACAAACCCACCGTTTCAGTATTCTCCGTGAGAGGGTCAGTTAAAGCTTGAACCGGAACTTGTACGCTAGTTTGTCCGGCTGCAAAATTGAACGATTGAACCACACTGACGTAATCCCCTCCAGTACCAGCCTTAGCACTACCGCCACCCGTGCTGAACGTAATCGCACCCGGTATCGAAAGGTCGCCACTGCGATTGATGGTAATCGTCGCAGCGCTGCCCTCGGTGACGCTGTAATTAGGCGCACCGAAGAAATACGTGTTTCCAACGGCCGTTGGCGCCGGAGTTGTCGCCGTCGGCGTCGGAGTTGGCGTCGTCCCAGTTGGCGGCACATCATTAATCGTCAAAATTGATGGACTACTGCCGACATTGCCACCGAAGAGCACCAAATTCACCGTTTCCGGCGATTCCAAAATCGAATCAGTCAAAGCCGTCACAGTGAAACTAGCGGTTGTTACCCCCGCAGCAAAATTCAACACCCCTGCCGCCGTAGTGTAATCCGCAGCAGTGCCTGCTGAACTTGCCGAACCGTCAAGAGTAGCGTAGTTAATCGATGCAGCCTCTGTACCACCGGTGCGAGTAACGTTAATCGTAGCCCCGCCGCCTTCAGCCACCGTGTAATTTGGTTGGGCGAATTGGAAGATACTTGGAGTTGTCGCCGTCGGCGTCGGAGTTGGCGTCGTCCCAGTTGGCGGCACATCATTAATCGTCAAAATTGATGGACTACTGCCGACATTGCCACCGAAGAGCACCAAATTCACCGTTTCCGGCGATTCCAAAATCGAATCAGTCAAAGCCGTCACGGTGAAACTAGCGGTTGTTACCCCCGCAGCAAAATTCAACAGCCCCGCCGCCGTCCCAGTGTAATCCGGTGCAGTGCCTGCTGAACTTGCCGAACCGTCAAGAGTAGAGTAGTTAATCGATGCAGCCTCTGTACCACCGGTGCGAGTAACGTTAATCGTAGCCACGCCGCCTTCAGCCACCGTGTAATTGGGTTGGGCGAATTGGAAGATACTTGGAGTTGTCGCCGTCGGCGCCGGAGTTATCCCCGTCCCAGTTGGCGGCACATCATTAATCGTCAAAATTGATGGACTACTGCCGACATTGCCACCGAAGAGCACCAAATTCACCGTTTCCGGCGATTCCAAAATCGAATCAGTCAAAGCCGTCACAGTGAAACTAGCGGTTGTTACCCCCGCAGCAAAATTCAACAGCCCCGCCGCCGTCCCAGTGTAATCCGGTGCAGTGCCTGCTGAACTTGCCGAACCGTCAAGAGTAGAGTAGTTAATCGATGCAGCCTCTGTACCACCGGTGCGAGTAACGTTAATCGTAGCCACGCCGCCTTCAGCCACCGTGTAATTTGGTTGGGCGAACTGGAAGATACTTGGAGTTGTCGCCGTCGGCGCCGGAGTTATCCCCGTCCCAGTTGGCGGCACATCATTAATCGTCAAAATTGAGGGATTACTGACATTGCCACCGAAGAGCACCAAATTCACCGTTTCCGGCGATGATTCCAAAATCGAATCAGTCAAAGCCGTCACAGTGAAACTAGCGGTTGTTACCCCCGCAGCAAAATTCAACGCCCCCGCCGCCGTAGTGTAATCCGCAGCAGTGCCTGCTGAACTTGCCGAACCGTCAAAAGTAGCGTAGTTAATCGATGCAGCCTCTGTACCACCGGTGCGAGTAACGTTAATCGTAGCCACGCCGCCTTCAGCCACCGTGTAATTTGGTTGGGCGAACTGAAAGATACTTGGAGTTGTCGCCGTCGGCGCCGGAGTTGTCCCCGTCCCAGTTGGCGGCACATCATTAATCGTCAAAATTGATGGACTACTGCCGACATTGCCACCGAAGAGCACCAAATTCACCGTTTCCGGCGATTCCAAAATCGAATCAGTCAAAGCCGTCACGGTGAAACTAGCGGTAGTTTCACCTGCAGCAAAATTCAACGCCCCCGCCGCCGTCCCAGTGTAATCCGGTGCAGTGCCTGCTGAACTTGCCGAACCGTCAAGAGTAGCGTAGTTAATCGATGCAGCCTCCGTGCCACCGGTGCGAGTAACGTTAATCGTCGCCACGCCGCCTTCAGCCACCGTGTAATTTGGTTGGGCGAACTGGAAGATACTTGGAGTTGTCGCCGTCGGCGTCGGCGTTGGCGTCGGCGTTGGCGTCGGCGTCGGCGTTGGCGTTGGCGTCGGCGTCGGCGTTGGCGTCACATCAATGCCTTGATATTGAATACTTCGCACTAGGTAGTCGGAACCATCGCTTTTGAAGGAGGTGGCGACGTAGGCAGCGGTGGGGCTATCGTAGGCTTTGGCGGAGAACTGTAGTTCGTCAAAAGCGACGCTAGTGGAATTTGATTCTACCTTGAATTTGAAATCGCCATCGGTACGATCGCTAATGAAAGTCACTTCATTTGAAGACACACCGATAGGTTTTGAAGTGGCAGGAGCGTTAAGGCGAGTGATCGTAAAATTGCTGGCCGATACCGGCGCCCCATTATTAAAGAGTTTCAGGACACCAACTTCATTGCCTTGATCGTCCGCTGGAGAACTTGATTTGGGACGTAATCCACTGAGGCCGATCGTGGCGCTAGTGATGTCTTTGTTATCTGCCCATTTCACCTTCAGCGCCTGAGATTGATTGGTGTTGGGGTCATAGTTGAGTTCCGCCCGAATTTTAGTGACCTCGGTAAACCAACCACTATAAGACCCTGCGGCACCAATACCACCGGGACTGCCGTAGCTCAACCCGCTTTTAGGGTTTTCGTTCGCTGCTAACGTGAGGTTGCCGATGGCAGTAGGGTTAGTGAAGTTCGTTTCAAAGCCATCAAAAGCTATCCCAGACAGTTGGATGCCTTGATCCTGGGCGGCAGTAGGCCATTGTGTAATTAGGTCACTGATGCTGCTGTAATTAGTGTCTTGACCCAAAGAACCAGTGATTGAAGTAGCCATAGCTTATGTGTTAATGATGAGTAATTAAGGATTAGAAGTGACTGAAAACCAGAGGTTGGGCTTTCTTGTAGCGATCGGTCACTGCAAGAAAAATTTCCTCATACCTGGAGGTAAATCAAGTAAAAAGGCTTGCCCAATCAGTATCTGAAGGTATTATTGCCCCTGACCAAATGTTGAGTGTAAATAATTACACCTACTTAGACATATTTACGTAGGGATGTTTAACTTTCATCCTCAATGAGTTTTATCCGGAAAAATTGCGATCTTTTTTTCAGCCCTATAAAAAGCGGGTTTTCCACCTCTGTAGAGGAGAGCTTAAATCCCAGATTTCGCCCCCCAAGAGGCAGCGTTCACTGCTTCTGCGGGCAAAAGTGAATCAGAAAAGACAATTATGAGTAAAAATACTCAGGATTTTATATGTTTAAGCATAACCCTGTTGGGAATTTCTGAAAATTGGGGTTGGGGCGTAAGTTACAGCGTATTCGTTTATGAAATACACCCCAGAAACCGGGTTTCTTTACAGTTCCCGCATCATTACTAATTCTGTTGCTCGAAACCCGGTTTTTCGCAATCTACATCTACATGGAATATGCTGTAAATCTGATTCCCTTAAAAATGCGGTGGTAAAAAACCAAGTTTATTGGTGAGCCGTAATGTGATTGACGATAACTAAAATTTCTCAAATGGGTTCTATATGAGGAGTGAGTTGATTCATCCAAAAACCCCCTCATGTTATATTTATTTGTACTTACTTACTTACTTAACGAGCGATGAACTTGTCAAAGCGTAGGTTATGGTTGTTGGGAGCGATCGCCATTACTGCAATAATGATCGTTACCCTGTTATTTGCTCCTGCTAACAACAAAGTCAACAGCGGTTCTACTTATAATAGAGCGCCGGACGGCTACGGAGCATGGTATGCTTTTATGTCAAAACGGGGAACCGAGGTTCAGCGCTGGCAAAAACCTTTTGAAGACTTTGCTAAAAACCAAGATACAAAACCGCCCAGTACACTTTTACGGATCTATAGTAAATTGATACCAGAAGGTGTTTCTGAAACCGATAAAAAGTGGGTGGAACAGGGCAATACTTTGGTAAATTTGGGAGTTCGCGCCCCGGTGACATCAGCACCTTTTAGTAGCTTGCACCCAGCTTCAGCCGGGGAAATCAAGATTGACACCGGGCGGAGATACCCCAGCGACCAAAAACAAGTTTTAGACGATCAATTTGGGGCAATTGTTTGGAAAAAACCAGTGGGAAAGGGTACAGTTTATTTTGCCAGTACCTCCCATTTAGCTGCTAATGCTTATCAGGATTTTCCAGGTAATTATGAATTTTTAGCAGGGCTGGTTACTCAATTAGAAGGTGGAGAACAAGAAATAGAAGGGACCCAGCAGGCTCTAGCAGTGAAACTAATCCAAAATTCAATCGACCCGCAAAGCCAGGGAACAAGTAAAATCCTCAATAAAGTCTGGGTAGACGAATACATTCACGGCTACAAAGATCCAGAAGTTATTGAACGGGAATACGAGGGAAATTTATTCACTTATTTAGCCAAAACTCCTCTATTTCCCGTTTTGATACAGGGTACAATTATTTTACTCGTTGCTATTTTTGCCGGGTGGAACAGGTTTGGACAGCCGGTAACTATATCAGCGCCACAGGTTGACAACAGCGAAGCTTACATTCAAGCATTAGCGGGTGTTTTGCAAAAAGCAAACAGCACTGATTTTGCGGTAGAAACAATCGGAAAAGAAGAACAGTTACAACTGCAAAAAGCATTATTATTGGGACAGGGATCGCTGGAAAGTGAAACCCTAACAAATGCTTGGGTGGAGCAAACAGGGCGAAAAGCGGCAGAATTGTCAGAAATTCTGCCCTCGCCATCTCATAAACGCCGAATCAGCGATTCAGATTTGCTAGCCTGGTTGGGTAAATGGCAGCAGATCCGTCAACATCTCCCCTCTGACACGAAAAATCTAAAATGAGCGAAACAAACTCGATTTTTAAACGCCTCAGCCAAGCCCTCGACAAAATAGTTGTGGGCCAATCTTCCACTGTACAGCACTTGCTAGTGGCACTTTTGAGCGGCGGCCACGTGATTATTGAGGGAGTCCCTGGAACCGGGAAAACTCTACTTGTAAAAGCGATTGCCCAATTGATTCAAGCAGATTTTCGTCGCATTCAACTAACGCCGGATATTTTACCGTCGGATATCTTGGGAACGAATATTTTTGATTTTGAAAGCCACAGTTTTACCCTGAAAAAAGGGCCAGTGTTTACTGAAGTTTTGCTGGCAGATGAAATTAATCGCACGCCTCCGAAAACCCAGTCAGCACTGCTAGAAGCAATGGAGGAACAGCAGGTAACGTTAGACGGTGAGACTTTAGCATTGCCACAATTATTTTGGACGATCGCCACTCAAAATTCTCTAGAATTTGAAGGCACTTATCCGCTACCAGAAGCTCAGCTAGACCGATTTTTATTTAAACTGGTGGTTGACTATCCCGATGCAGCGGCAGAAAAGCAAATGTTGCTGAATGCAGAGGCAGGATTTCGCGCCAAACGCCTCGATTTAGCTAAAATCAAATCTTTAGCAACGGTAGAGCAAATAATTAGCGCTCGTCAAGCTGTACAAACAGTCAAAGTAGAAGAGAAAGTCCTCGATTACGTGCTAGCTTTGGTACACAATACGCGCAAACATCCAGATTTGGCATTGGGTGCTTCTCCGCGATCGGCAGTAGCTTGGTTGCAAAGCAGTAAAGCTCACGCTTGGCTAGCCGGCAGGGATTATACTACTCCTGATGATGTCAAGGCGATCGCACTGCCACTTTTGCGTCACCGTCTGATTCTCAAACCAGAATCGCTACTAGATGGGTTGCAAATTGATGCGGTAATTGCTTCGGTATTAAAACAAGTGGCTGTGCCGAGGTAAACTGAAATATAACTATGACGATCGCAATCAAAATTCTGGATCAGAATGATGTAGATATTCTCAAGAATGTCGATCCAGATGTCTTTGACAACTCGATCGATCTCCCACGTAGTGAAGAATTTTTGACAGACTCGCGGCACCATCTGGCTGTTGCAATCGATGACGATAAAGTTGTCGGCTTTGTCTCAGCAGTTCATTATGTTCATCCTGACAAGGCACGTCCCGAACTGTGGATTAACGAGGTTAGTGTAGCAGAAACTCATCGTCGGCAAGGTTTGGGGAAGCGTTTGATGAATGCAGTATTTGAGGTCGCTCGTGAGTTGGGTTGTACAGAAGCTTGGGTGCTTACCGATCGCGAAAATACAGCAGCGATGAATCTGTATTCGGCTGTTGGTAATCCAGAAACACCGAGTAATCATGTTATGTTTACGTTTCGTTTGGAGGAATCGAATTCATGACAAAAAATCTTTATTACGCAAGTATTGTAGGAATTGAGCTAAAAAATACCACACCAGAAGTATGAAGAAGTCTCTCAACGAAGTCAAGAAGCTTGAAGACCTTCCAAACATTGGGAAATCTATTAGTGCGGATTTGCGAAGCATTGGTATTGAGCAACCAGAGCAACTTAAAACGCGATCGCCATTAGAAGTCTTTCAGGAACTTGCTAATGTCATGGGACATCGCCACGATCCATGTGTACTTGACGCTCTAATTTCTGTCAAAAGATTCCTCAATGGCGAACCAGCTAAGCCTTGGTGGAGTTATACAGATGAACGACGTAACCTACTTGCAAATCATGTAAAGGGAGAAAGCAAATGAAATTCGGATATACAATTATTTACGTTGCTGACTTACTAAGTTCCTTGACTTTTTTTGAAAGGGATGTTGGGTTAAAAAAGAAGTTCATTGATGAATCAGGAGATTAGGGTGAACTTGACACTGGGGAAACAACTTTATCTTTTGCTGCACATTCTATAAGCGCGTCAAATTTCCCAAATGGTTATATTTCGGCTGATTCATCGGATAAACCTTTAGGTGTTGAAATAGCAGTTACCACTGATTCAGTAGAAATGGCACATCAACAAGCGATCGCAGCAGGTGCATTAGAGTTAAAAGCACCTCTCAAAAAACCTTGGGGTCAGATTGTTTCCTATGTTAGATGTCCAGACGGAACTCTCGTTGAATTGTGTACACCAGTATCTTAATCAGAAATTTTAATGATTCCTGCTATTCGCCTTTATTTCCTATTAGCGATCGCAATTCCGATCGCCCTTTTGCTCGCTATGCTGGTAAATCAGCAGACAAGTATTATCGGCACTTTGCTATTTGACTGTTTAATTGTAGGTCTAGCCATTACCGACGCACTGCGTGTAAAATCTCATCGGGTGCAAGTGACACGCCATCCGTTGCACAGACTTTCGATTGGGCGAGACAATCCGGTTTTACTGTCAGTGCGATCCTCTCCGAGGGCTGCGCTAACCGCAAATCAAACAGCTAAAATTCGCCTGCGCGACTCCTATCCGCTAGAGTTTGATGTCTCTTTACCGATGCTGGAAGCAGACCTAAACCCTAACAGCGATCTGGAATTAACTTATACAATCCGCCCGCAAAATCGCGGAGAATATAAGTGGGGAGACATTCAAGTGCGGCAGTTGGGAAACTGGGGTTTAGCATGGAACGACTGGAAAATACCTGCGAGTGAAAAAGTTGCGGTTTATCCCGATTTAGTGATGTTGAAAGAACTCTCTATTCGGCTAACATTGGAAAATAGCGGCACAATGCGGCGGTTACAAAAACTCGGCATGGGAACTGAATTTGCCGAACTGCGGGAATATGGTATTGGTGACGATCCTCGCTTAATTGATTGGAAAGCTACTGCAAGGCGATCGCGCCCTTTAATCAGAGTTTTAGAACCAGAAAAAGAGCAAACTTTGATTATTTTACTCGACAGGGGACGGCTGATGACGGCGCGAGTGCAGGGTTTGAAGCGCTTTGACTGGGGAGTGAATGCAGCGCTGTCTTTAGCCTTGGCTGGACTAAATCGGGGCGATCGCGTGGGAGTCGGTGTGTTCGATCGGGAAATCACGACTTGGATACCGCCGGAACGCGGTCAACATCAACACTCTAAATTAATTGAACGCCTGGCGCCAATTCAGCCAGTTTTGTTAGAACCAGACTATGTTGGTGCTGTAACTAAATTAGTAAGTCAACAAACTCGCCGTGCATTAGTAGTGCTAATTACTGATTTAGTAGATGTCACAGCTTCTACAGAAATGCTTTCGGCATTAGCCCGCTTAACACCTCGTTATTTGCCTTTTTGTGTAACTTTGCGCGACCCTCTCGTTGACCAAATCGCTCACACTTCCACCGTGGAAATTACACCTGCTTATAATCGTGCTGTAGCTTTAGATTTACTAGCACAGCGTCAGGTAGCTTTTGCACAGTTGAAACAAAAAGGAGTTTTGGTTTTGGATGCACCAGCCAATCAAATTAGCGAGCAATTAGTTAACAGATATCTGCAACTTAAGGCTCGGAATCAGCTTTGATTTTTTCAGCTTCGGAAGCATTCGCAAAGTAAGGTAAAGCCCCTTTGAGAACCGACCAGTTTTTATAGATGAAACCGATTACCCAAGGGGCTGACAAAGCAAAAAACAAGACGCCTAGCTGTATTTGCGATCGAAATATCTCTAAAGTGCTTCGTGTTGGATTGTCAAAAAATATTGGATATGACAAATCCCAAATTGTAAAACAAAGATTTCTGATTATGAGAAAAATTATTAGTACAAGTAAGCTGCGGGTTTTTACATATAAAATTGCGAAGATTAAGGTCAAAATAATCATCGATATAAAATTCTTATATACAAAAGTTCCCCACAGCAGACACATAGCTATTATTGCTGTAATATTTCCCCATTTTCCAGCCCATCTGTGTAGCAGAATACTGATAAAAATAGACGCATTAACTAGGGGAGATATTACATAAGCATAGATGGGGAAAAATAAGTAGTAAAGCGCTGGGGAAAAGGATTTTGAAGCAGTGACTAAAATCCCGGTATTTCTATTCTCAGTCAGTATTTGTTCAACAAAGGAAGGTATAATAAAAGACAAAGGATAATAAAATACTCGGAATACACTTATTGAAAAAACCACGCTAGCGATCGCCAGACCTACTAAGAGAAACCATTGGTAGCGAGCGGGAACTTTACCAACCAGATATTTAATTTCAATTCCCGCTAGCCTGCATTGTCGCCACACCAAAGCCAGTAACAAAATCATTAAATAAGTTGAAACTATTTTATCTACAAATGGCTCTAATGGTGTTTTACCATCGAACGGTATCCCCCGTGTATATCTAATCATTCCTATTTGAAAGTAAATGCCTATACTCAATAAGAAGTACCATCCAAATATATGCCGAACCTTGAGGAGAAAAAAAGGATTGTCTTCGGGAGAGGGGATGTTAGTAATAGTCATGATTTTAATTAATTACTAGACTCGATATCGGTAGGTAAGGTGCTATTTGGGTCAATTTAACGTCAAATGTATTCACAGATTGCTGTTTGACCGTTAGATTTATATCCCCCCTAGCCCCCCTTAAAAAAGGGGGAACCGGAAGTCCTCAAAGTCCCCCTTATTAAGGGGAATTTAGGGGGATAGCCCGGATTTAACTCGCCGAATTATCTAGCAACTTCAGCCGATCGCCTTTTACTGCAATACATCACCAACAGCGCAAACAATCCGATCCCAGCCAAATACTTCAACGGATCGGGAATTGCCGGATTTGGCGAGAAAAAACCCTCAATCGTACCAGCAATTACCAGCATCGGCACAATTCCAAATACCAATTGTGCAGCTTGAGTACCGTAAAACTTCATGGCATCAGCACGACGATATTTGCCAGGAAAAAAGATGGCGCGGGCGATGATTAAACCAGCACCGCCAGCTAAAAAAATCGCCGGCAATTCCAGGGAACCGTGAGGAAATACAAACGCCCAAAAAGGGTAAGCTAAATTGTGCTGAGCTACTAAACTGGCGATCGCGCCGATGCTCACTCCATTAAATGCCATAATATAAACAGTGTAAAGACCGAAAACAATCCCTCCCCCAACAGCCGCAAAGCATACGGATAGATTGTTAGTCATAATACCGCTAGAAGCTAAAGGTTCGATTCCCACAATTGAACCCATCCACAATTTCCCCTCATCGCGTACCGTTTTAATCAAATCTCCAGGAACTACTAGGGACAAAAACGCCGGATCTTGCCAAGCAAACCACCAAGCAATCAACGCCATTACTAAAAAAATACCCGTCGCAGTCGCCGTATAACTAAACGTCTCCTGTACCGTAGCCGGAAAACCCCAGCGGCAAAACTCCACTATAGCTTCCCAATCTTGGCGGCGCGAACCTTGGTAAATTTGGGTGTAGCCGCGAGAAGTTAACCTTTGCAAATCTTGTAACAAAATATTACCGACTTCATTTGTCCTAGCCCTAGCCAAATCTGCCGAAACAGAACGGTACAAACTCGCTAATTCCCTGATTTCAGACGCAGGTAGGGACTTTAGCCCCTTTTTTTCTACTTGCTGCAAAAGAGTGTCCAACCGTTTCCAGTTGGGTTCCCGCCGCGCGATCCAACGTTTAATATTCATAAAGTTTTCACTAAGTTCTATTAGATATAGCTTAAGATAGTTGTAAATTTTTCGCCTCACACAACTACACCCATCCAGTCATGCCTAAAAAAAATCTTAGTTCTTCTGGACCAACAGGCCCCTTGAGCGTCGGTAATGTTGTTAGTGCTAGTTTGCGTATTTACCGCGACCATTTTAAGTCATATTTTAGTTTGGCCTTGGTAGCTTATCTGTGGTTGTTAGTTCCGATTTACGGTTGGGCTAAATATTCTGCGATATCAGCGCTCATTTCTCGTCTGGCTTTCGGTGAAGTTAGGGAAAAGCCAGAGACTGTCAGTGATGCTCGCCGTGAGGTGAATCCTCGGATGTGGAGTTTTTTATGGGCGGGTATATTGACATTTCTGATTTTCCTTGGGGTATCCTTGGTAGGCGGGATCGCGATGTTCTTTGTGGGAATGGGTGCTGGTGCGCTCTTTGGGCAAAATTTCACACTTGTTGCAGGTTTCCTGCTAGTGGCAGTCATTGCTTTCTTAATTATATATATCCGACTTTTCTCTCGCTTGCTGATTATTGAAGTGCCGCTGGCGATCGAAAATAATATAGGTGCTAGTTCAGCAATCGGTCGCAGTTGGAAATTAACTAAGGGGTCGGTGGGACGCATTCAATGGATAGTTTTTGTGGGCATTTTGGTCTCACTCCCGATCACGATTGTTGTGCAGATACTTACTGTGATCGTTCAAGTTGTTTTAAGTAAAGTGTTGGGCGCAGAGTCTGGTCTATTTTACTTAGTTTATTATATTATGATTGTGGGAGTGAGCATTGGCAGCGGTGCGCTTGTGACTCCTTTTTGGCAGGCTATGAAAGCCATTATCTACTACGACGTCCGCAGCCGCAAAGAAGGTTTGGGTTTGCAAATGCGAGATCGCTAATTCAGCCTCAGTCAAAACATAAAATTTGCTCAAATTTATGCGACTTTTTAATCGCTTCACTCTCCACACTCCCGAAAGTGTTGAACTCGAATTTACCTTAGCCGGAATTGGCAACCGAGCATACGCATTGCTGATAGACTATATCATTTTGGGTTTAATCATAGTAGTGTTTCTCTTAGGTGCGCTGATATTTAATTCAGTGTTGCTTGAGACGATTGCAAAGTTGCTAGGAAGTACCAATCGCTTAGAACTCTGGTTGATAGCACTTCAGGCATTAATTGGTTTTTTCATTTATGTAGGTTACTTTGTATTTTATGAAACCGTGTGGTCGGGTCAAACACCAGGCAAGCGTTATGTCAAAATCAGAGTAATTCGGGATGATGGTCGTCCCGTCAGACTTCCGCAATCAACACTACGGGCTTTGCTGCGACCTTTTGACGACTTATTTTTTATAGGTGTATTTTTCATAGTTTTAAACCAGCGGGAAAAACGTTTAGGAGATTTGGTAGGAGGCACCATGGTAATTCAAGAAGAAAAACCTCTGACAACTACTGCATTGAAAGTATCAACATCGGCTCAATCCCTAGCAAATAAACTGCTCATAGAAGCCGATATTTCCAGCTTGCTGCCAGAAGATTTTGCTGTAATTCGAGAGTATTTGCACCGGCGCGAAGCTATGATACCAAATGCCCGAAATGAAGTGAGCAAACAACTGGCTAGTCAGGTGAAACAAATCATTGCTTTGGACAAACTGCCGATGAAAGTTGATGCTAATGTTTTTTTAGAGGCTGTATACCAGGCTTATCAGCAGCAAGCTGACAATTAATATCAAGTGCGGTTAATTACTTATAAATCCACGGGCATAGGGAATTGTTCCTTAATCTGACTCAAGCAGGAATTATGCACTTACCCTCCTCTGATTTGTCAGCGGCAACTCTACAATAAACTCAGTTCCTTCGCTAACCTGACTGACGCAACTCAGCTTGCCACCGTGAGCTTGAACAATTACCTGATAGCACACTGAAAGTCCCAAACCAGTGCCTTTCCCTACAGGTTTAGTAGTAAAAAACGGGTCAAAAATCTTGTCTTGAATTTCTGCCGGAATGCCAGTTCCGGTGTCGCGGACAGAGATTGTTACCCAGTCCGGCTCGCTTTGCCAACTGCGGATGGTTAATTCCCCCGGTTTGCTCGTTGACTGAAGCGCATCTAAAGCATTGTCAATCAAATTATAAAATACTTGGTTGATTTGACTGGCATGACATTGGACGGGCGGTAAACTGCCGTATTGCTTGTCTATTTTGATATGGGTTTTTAGCTTATTTTGCAGCATCAATAAACTGCTTTCTAAACCTTCATTCAAATCTACTGGTTTTAATTCAGCGTGGTCTAAACGAGAAAAATTTCGCAGCGTCATCACGATCGAGCGAATCCTCCCGCTTCCTTCCCGCATTGAATTGATAAGTTTACCAAAGTCTTCTCGAATGTAATCGAGTTCTAGTTCTTCATTGATTCTAACCATTGCCTCCGCCGCTTCCGGGCAGGCATTCCCGGCAAGTTCTAGAGCTTCATTGAAGGCTTTAAAATATTCTTGAGCGTGAAACAAGTTAGCGTGGATGAAATTGTTGGCGTTGTTAATTTCGTGAGCTATTCCCGCTACCATTTGCCCCAAACCTGACATTTTTTCGCTTTGAATCAATTGCTGTTGAGCAGATCGCAATTCTTGGAGGGCTGCTTGCAATTGCTGGGCTTGAGCTTGAGATTTTACCGCAGCATCTTGGACTTGGCTGTAAAGTTCTGCTTGCTGAATGGCGATCGCCATTTGGTTGGCTATCTGGGATAGCAACTCCATTTCTTGTCGCTGCCAATTGCGGGTATCCCGGCACTCGTGAGCAATCAGCAAACCCCACAGCCTACCGGGAAATTTAGGATTATAGTTTCCCGCTTTTTCGGGGGAAATTTCTTCAGTTCTCGATGTAACAATCGGCACGATCAGATTAGCTTTTACCTGCAAACGGTCTAAGAAATCAACGTGACAAGGCTCTAAACCAGCATTAAAAATATCATTAATTGCTTTGACTCGCCCTTGCTGGTAAAGATCGGCGTAATCTCCCCGAAAACACTTATCCGCGCCCATATCTCCTAAAATTGAAGGCCAAGGGATGACCATATCTTCAACAACAACTTTTCCTTGCCAATTGTCTTGAAACTGATAGATGATTACTCGATCGCACTGCAACAATTGGCGGACTTCCCTCACCGCTGTTTGTAGGATCGTTTCCAGATCTAGGGTACTGCGAATTTGGTTGCCGATCAGCCGCAGCAGCGATTCTCGTTCGGCTTGGCGCCTGGTTTTGCTATAGAGTTTGGCTTGATTGATCGCGATCGCCAATTGCGATGCTACCCCTTCTAAAAGCTGCCTTTCCCAATCAGTCCATTCCCGTTGGCGATCGCACTGATGCAAGCCAATTATGCCATTCACTTGACCTTGATAGCGAGTAGCTACTGCCAGCATTGACTTAATCTCCAAAGCTTCGGCAATTTTTCGGGTTTGTGGGTTCAATCCCGGAAAATCGACAAACTTCGTCACTGCTAGCGACTCTTGCTGAGACACGACGGCCGCCAAATGCGGGTTGTCAGTCATCGGTACTTTCATACCAAGTTGAATCGGATAGTCCCCCGCGTTGTACTCTCCGCGCGTGACTAAAGTTTTTTCTGTATTTGATTCTTTGACTAAAATGCTCACGCGACTGCACTCTAACGCTTGCCCCAGCAATCGGCAGGCCGATGTCAAAATTTCTTCTATGTCAAGTGTACTGCGAATTTCATTATTAATTTGGTTGAGCAAGTTTGATAACTGAACTTGCTGCTGCATCTGCACGATTAGGGCTTTTTGTTGGTCTACTTCCGGCAGCGAAAGACTTTCTTCCTGCCTCCAGTTTTCAGATTCAGGCAACCGCGAAGTTACTCTTTGCCAGGGGTTTTCATGTTCTTGTATTTTTAAAGACATATTTACTCAGGAGTTGTACAGTATTTTGATTGAGTCGGTTTTTTAAACCTATGCTTACCCCGCCAACAGCCCCATCGCAGCTACTAGGACTTCTGGAATATCTTAAGACATTATAAAGGATGCAGCCCGAGCAAAGCAATTATTTGCTTTACAAATATTTATATTTAGCAACTATGCGCTTTGAGGCCCACAATACTAACTGGCGCACGCCATTGAACTTGGTCAGATGTCAAAGAGAGTTAGCTGCCCGCTTAACCGAAGAAAATTAATATAAAATCTATCTTTAGTTCAATGTTTGCGCGCGCTCGATCAACATGGAAAACTCAATTCCCGACAATTTTCGTTCGCCACCCAGAACCGACAACCTTATATCTGGATTAATAGGTAAAGACCAGATTAAAATAGCTTTGGCGATCGGCAATTCCCGGCTGCACTGGGGATTATTTGTGGGCAAAACCCTGGAGAAAACATGGGATACAGAGCATCTCAATGCTGATGCTGTTTCCCCGCTCTCCGAGGAGGAAAAGGCAGAATATTTGGTGCAAATAGTAATGAGGTCGATCGAGGAAGTATCTTCTCAAAATCTCCTTTGTCTTCCTGCTACTCCCGCTTTTTCTAGTCCTCACACACTTTCTTTAGTACCGCTGCCTCTAATTTTGGCCTCAGTAGTTACCCCGCAAACAGCAATTTGGCAGAGTTATCCTAATGTCCGAATTATTACTTTAGACCAGTTGCCGCTCGGGGGACTCTATCCTACCCTGGGAATTGACAGAGCTTTGGCTGTACTGGGGGCTGGCAACCAATTCGGTTGGCCAGTTTTACTTATAGATGCTGGTACAGCTTTAACATTTACTGGGGCTGATGTCAATAGGTATTTAGTTGGGGGCGCAATCTTACCAGGTTTGGGTTTGCAGTTATCGTCGCTAAGTAAAAAAACCGCTGCATTACCTTTAATTAGTTTACCAGAAAATCTACCGCACCGCTGGGCGAAAGACACTACTGGGGCAATTCAAAGCGGAGTTGTGTATGCGGCGGTGGCAGGAATTAGGGATTTTATTGAAGATTGGCGGTGTTTGTTTCCTGATAGCAAAATAGCGGTCACGGGGGGCGATCGCACTATGCTTTTAAAATACCTTACCGCAGCCTTTCCCAATACAGCTTCCGCAGTAATTGACGCACCCGAAGCCATTTTTTGGGGAATTAGCCTGTTGAATGTTGACTGTTGACTTTTACCAATTACCAATTACCAATTCACTTAGCAAATTCCCGAATATACTTAGCAACAACCTCCGGGACTTCCTGCGGCAAATTGCTTTCCCCCGGACTGACCAATTGCAGTTCGGCATTAGGAGCCAGAGCAGCATAGGATTGACACAGAGACGAAGCTGCGGCTGTATCTTCAGAACCGTGCAACAGCAAAACAGGCGCTTTCAGCAAAGGCAAATTCTCATCAACTAACTCCGCTGTAATTTCAGCCCGCCGCCGCCGCAACAGCAACTGCACGGCAACTGGGGACTGAATCAACTGCTGTCTGAACTTTAGCAGTCTGTCAATCTTGTTTTGAGTACCCAGCAACTTAGCAATAGGATAGATCGATCGCAACCACCAAAAACCGAGGGGTGGTTGGCCGATCAGCCAGCTAGCCGTCTGCCACCGCCCCCGCCGGTTGCCAATCTTGAGGCCTTCTGGGGCCAACAAAACCAAACCCTGAACTCGATCTGGATATTTGATAGCGTAGCTGGTGGCCACCCAACCACCCAGAGAGTGAGCGATTAAATAAACCTCTCGCAGCTTCAAAGTATCGAGGTATTGAGCCAGACATTCTACTTCCAGGTCGATCGAATAATGAAGATTCGGGCGTTCCGAGTCGCCAAACCCGAGCAAATCCGGTGCGAAGCAGTGGTAGTAAGGACTCAAATGTTCGATCGTCCTCAGCCATTGACTGCTATCGTGCCAAGAACCGTGCAAAAATACTAAATTCGGGCCTTGACCGACTTCGTGCCAAAAGATTTGCCCTACAGAGAGTCTGACCCGAGAATTGCGTCGCAGTGAGTACATCCGGTTAAATATTTAGTAATAAAAAGATGATTAATTTAATGTTCAGAGATTGTGAATAAAAGTAGGAAAACATTAAAAATTAATTCCACACTCATCACAGACAATTTTTGACGGCGAGGTAATTTCCGACTTTTCTCAAATTTGGATGCCCCGCCGATTTACGCCAAAGTTGTCAGGCCTTGAAAATAGTCCTGTAAGTGTTGGTCGTTATCGTGGCTGAGCGCGCCCTCCGGCAGCGATGCGGGCAAAAAAGCCTCAACCTCGCTGACTTCAAGCGTATCCTGAACTTGCATATTGCCCTGCACCTCTGCTGCCACCACGATACAAATCGAGTGCAGGCGAGGGTCTCGATCGGCAGCCGAATAAACACCCACCAAGCGGCGGATTTTGACTAAATCCAGTCCTGTTTCCTCTGCTAATTCCCGCCGCACAGTTGTCGGAATATCCTCTCCCCAATCCACCATACCTCCCGGCAGTGCCCAGCGACCGTTGTCGCGGCGGCGAATTAACACAATTCGCCCGTCAGGCAATACGGGAATCACCGCAGTACCGGTGACGGGATGTCGAAAAATCAGCCCCAGTACAGTTTGTAAAATTTGCCACAATCGACGCATAAACTCAAAAGCTTGTGTAGGAGATAGTAATTTCAGGCCTCCTAGCTTGCAGCTCCGGAGTCTTAATTTTTAATTTTTCATTCACGCCAGAGCTCTGGCAAGTCTGCTAGGATCTGGGCCGCGTGAGTTTCTGGTTTGATTTTCCGATAAACCTTTTCAATCCTACCATCTGGGTCGATCGCGAAAGTCGATCGAGTAATTCCCATAAATTCTTTTCCCATAAATTTTTTGAGTCCGTAACAGCCGTAGGCGGTAGCAACTTCGGCGTTTGAGTCGCACAGCAAGGGAAAAGGCAATTGATATTTAGCTGCAAACTTGGCGTGGGCCACTGCCCCGTCTGTACTGACGCCGAGCACTGAAATATTGCGCGACTGGTAGTCTAAGTAAATGTCGCGAAAGCCGCAAGCTTCTTTAGTACAGCCAGGGGTATTGTCCCGAGGGTAAAAGTAAAGTACAACTCGTCGCCCTCGAAAATCTGCAAGGCTGACGAAATTGCCTTGCGCGTCGGGCAGGCTGAAGACAGGAGCTACGTCACCGGGATTGATAGTCATTTGTCGTATTTTTGTCAGTAGTTTATAGAAATATTCGGCAAGAGCGAAAACCTTGCCTCCCATCGGGCCCGCATTCCCAGCGACTTGAATCCCGGTGTTCTTTTTTCTGGGTCTTGTACCGTGTGTGCTATGATCGTCATCGGTCTAAAATTGAGTATAACTAGCCAACGTAAAAACTTAACTGGATTAGTTGAGTGCGTAGTCACACCTAACGGTGTTGCGGTTTAGGAAAGCTAAATTTGAAGAAAACCTAACTACATAAAGAGAACTGATCGAGTACGGTAGGGCATACCGGAATTTACGCTTGGGGAGAAGACACCTATATTTGGGCGGGAGCAATCCTGTCGCCAGTAAGTGACTTCGCTGAACCAAGAATCTCAGTCACCAAGAGTGCACGGAGTGTCAACCTTAAGAATCCCCGGGCGTGAAAGCCCGGGGACTGTCAATGTTTATTAGTGAGGTCAGAATGGCTAAGCGCCGCAATCTCAAGAAAGAGAAGGCACAACGAAATCAAGCATACGCTCGCAAGTTTCGCAAGCGGAGAAATCAAGATATGTTCTCCAACAAGAGAAGACGATTTGACGGCGGCAACGGCGGTGGCATGGGCGCCATGAGCGGCGGCAGAGACAAAGATATGGCTGCTGCTGAAGATTAATTGCTGAGGCTATCTGCCGAACTTAGAACCAGAGTGGAAAACACGATCGTTCTTTCGTAGAGATAGCCAGCCGGAATTTGTCCAATAATTCAACGATGTTTAGGCGAGTCGATCGCGCGCAGCGATAAGTGATTTTCTCACTTGTTCAAACCCGGTACCCCCGTAACTATTGCGAGCCGCCACCACTTGCTGAGGTGCGATCGCGCTGTAAATGTCTGTCTCAAAGGCTGGGTGCAAGTCTTTCCACTCCTCAAGTGTCAAATCTTTGAGGAGTTTGCCCCCCGAAAGGCAAGTTTTGACGACTTTGCCGACAAGGTTGTAAGCTTCCCGGAAGGGAACGCCTTTTGTGGCCAAGTAGTCGGCTACGTCTGTAGCGTTAGAAAAGTCTTCCGTAACAGCAGCAGCAAGGCGATCGCCGTTAAACGCGATTCCTTCCCGCAGCAAAATGGTCATTGCTTCCAAGCAACCCTGTACCGTTCTTACGGTATCAAACAAAGCCTCTTTATCTTCTTGTAAATCTTTGTTGTAGGCCAAAGGAAGTCCCTTCACTACTACCAACAAGGCTTGCAAGTTACCGAACACCCGCCCCGCTTTGCCCCGCACCAACTCCGGCACGTCGGGATTTTTTTTCTGGGGCATGATGCTAGAACCAGTAGCGCAGCTATCTTTGAGCGTAATAAATCCAAATTCGTGAGAAGACCACAAAATCATTTCTTCTGATAAGCGGCTCAGGTGTACCATAATCAAGCTGGCTGCAGCGAGAAATTCGATCGCAAAATCTCGATCGCTCACTCCATCTAAGCTATTAGCATAAACCTTGTCAAACTGCAATAGTTCTGCCGTATAATGTCGGTCGATCGGGAAAGTCGTCCCCGCCAGCGCGCCACAACCCAAAGGCGAAACATTCACCCGCTTGCAGATATCGCCGAGACGTTCCCAATCGCGATCGGTCATTTCAAAATAAGCTAACAGGTAATGAGCCAAACTGATCGGCTGAGCGCGCTGCAAATGAGTGTAACCGGGGATTAAAGTTTCCACGTTACGATCGGCAAGATCGAGCAAAACCCCTTGAAATTCCCGCAATTGCTGGCGAATTTCTGCGATGCGATCGCGCAAATACAAGCGAGTATCAGTGCCGGCTTGATCGTTGCGCGATCGGGCCGTGTGCAACTTTTTCCCCGCATCCCCCACGATCTCAGTCAGCCGCTTCTCTACAGCGAAGTGAACGTCTTCTGCATCAACTCCCGGAACAAAAAGTCCTTGGCGGTATTCGTGGCGGATCTGTTCCAAACCATTGACTAACTGTTCCCCTTCTGCTGCGGAAATAATCCCCGTTTTGGCCAGCATTTTAGCGTGAGCGACAGAACCAGTCAAGTCATACTCAATCAATTCAATATCGAAGCCAATACTAGCATTGAATCGCGCGATCGCCGGGTGCAGCGCCGATTCAAATCTTTGACTCCAAGTTTTTTGTTGTGTTGTCATTGCTCAAGCTAAAATTAGATTATATCTCTCTTGCAGAAGTCTATAAAAACCGATTTTTAGCAAAGACTTTAGTCCTTCCTCCGGTTTGCAGTCAGGACTAAAGTCCTCCATTCCCCATTCGGCAAGAAAAAACTCAAGCCCTGACTAACAACTTTTTATACATCTTTTCACCCGAAAAAACTGAAGTCTGGACTACAAAATTGTGAAACTTTGGCTGCATCAGAAAGAAGTGAAGTTTTGGTTAGCGACCAACCTTTTCAACCTTAAATTTCTTTCCGATAGCTTCCGCGACAATAACTCTAACGAAAAATCCCTTTAAAGAACCAGCCCACAAAAATACCTATAAAAAAAGCTCCTATTTGACCAGTCGAAACAAAATTGTTCCAAGCTTTCTGGAAATTCGTAAAAATTTCGTAACTTTGAGCCAAAACCACAGTCGAACTCAAATGAGATTTCAAAACTAACACGTGAGCGACATCGTTCCAATTAATCGAACTGGTTAATCCAGCAGTAATTTCCGGCATTAAATTAACTATCATGGTGATTTTCTCCTGCTAAAGGTGTGACCCTCAGTACAACCAGTGTCATGTCATCTTCGTTACGATTGCCGATGCCTATAAACTGGTGTACGCGATCGAACAAATAATCCAAAATTTCTTCAGACTGCTGGTAATTTTGACAGGCCCACTGAAAAGCCGAGGTCAAGTTATCCTCGTCAAAGCGATCGCCCCTTTGATTAGAAGCATCGGTAAATCCGTCTGTGTAATAAATAATAGTATCTCCTGGCTGCAATTGCACTTGAGCTTCTTGGTAATGCGAATCAGCATCCAGCCCAATTAACATTCCCTCCAAAGTATCGAGCTGAAGAATCGTATTAGTTGCAGCTTGCCACAGCAAAGGCGGGTGGTGAGCAGCATTGCTGTAAGACAAAACGCGAGTTTTCGGGTCATACTCCGAATAAAACAGAGTCACAAAACGGTGGGAATTTTCCAAATCCGCGTGCATAACCCGGTTTAAATGTTGCAAAATTCTCGACGGCGAGTGGCGGTTCAACACCTCCGCCCGCAACATACCCCGTGTCATCGTCATCAACAGGCCCGCCGGTACTCCTTTGCCCATCACGTCGCCGATCACAATGCTCCAGCGGCCCTTGTCGATTTTGGACTTGAGATTTTTAATCAGGGATGGGGGGTTTTCCCCCTCATTCTCCTTGCCGATCGGGTCATAGTCAGCGGGAATAAAATCATAATAATCTCCGCCGACTCTGCTAGCAGTTTGGCAGCGGGCGGCCACGTCAACACCGGGAATTTTCGGACAACTGCGCGGTTGCAGCCGCAATTGAATTTCCGCCCCGATTTCTAACTCTCTGTCTAAGCGGTCTTTTTCCGCCAACTTAACAGTAAGTTCGTCTTTGCAAATAGCCACGGCGGTTTGATCCGCCACCAACCGAACTAATTTCTGTCTGCTGGGAGTCCAGAGATATTGCGGATCACTGCTAAAAACATAAAGCCGTCCCCGTTCCAAATTGTTGACTAAAATTGGCGCCCCAAACAAATGAACATCCGGGCCCAAATAACGACCGACTTGCAGGTCTAGACTAGAAGTTTGCCCAGAGGTTTCCGAAAACGATGCAGCAGTAGCGCCCGCACCTGCTGTAGCTTGCCTGGTGGCTATTTCCAGCGCTTTTCGCATATCTTGGCACTGCCGTCCTTCCTGACAATGCAACTGCTGGAACCTGACTTGACCGTTGGGTTTGAACAGCACTAAAGCTCCCCCGTCGGCGTCCGTAACGCGAGTCGCCACCAAAGGCACCAACTCCAAAAATTGGTTGAGATTGTTAAAACTTCGCAGGGCAAATCCCAGCGAACCCAACATATCGTGAACGTTGTGCTGATATCGGTGCAAACGCGCCACCAGTTCTTTGAGGGCAAATACTGGCGTCGCGTCGGTGGAATTGCGACCCGAAGGGCGGTCAGCAGGTTGAGGTGAGGGGCGAGGCAAAGGCACAGCAGTCATTTTAAATTTGTGATTTTCGATGTTAGAGGGAGGAATGATTGAGGACTTACGGGGCACTTGAACAGAAACCCGTTTTTTGTTCGAGCAAGTAGTTTGGTTTGAGGGAGGAAGTTGTGCAGTAGGACATTGGTATCAACTTAAGTCTAAAATTCTTAAGAAATTGCGTTTATAGCTGAGTCTAGATACCCCATAAATCCACGCTGCTTGCTTTACTTGGGGGGGCCCAAGACCGCAGCGGCTCCCCTTAAGAAGAAGGGGGACTTTGACCATTTCCTGTCCCACCAGACTATCAGGGGGGCGCCAGGGGGAGCGGGAAGAATGTGCAATCAGACAGCCGACTGATACTACATTTGAGCTTAATTTGATACGCTTGCTTTGGGTCGCGGTTTGAGCCCAACCAAGTAATAACAGAACGAAGGTATTGTTTCTAGATATTTATTTTTCACTCGATCGCTCGTGGCGATCGGCGCAAGTCCTGCGATGCTAGTTTGAGGTTAATAATTTTAGATTTTGAATATCTGTGTCCGCCTCCAAAAAAAGGAAGCGGCTGGCAGATACCTCATCAATCTACAATCTAAAATCTAAAATCGAGTAGGGCTTCCACAAATTCGTAACTAGAAAACGGACGCAAGTCTTCGATGCTTTCCCCGACTCCAATAAACCGGATTGGCAGACCAAGCTGCTGCACTACTGCTAGGGCAACACCACCTTTAGCAGAACCGTCAAGTTTTGTCAATACTACTCCACTTAATTTGGCCGATTCTGCGAACACTTCTGCCTGTCGCAAACCATTTTGACCCAGTGTGGCATCCAAGACCAGTAGAGATTCTACGGTAGCGCCTGGGGCTTTCTTATCTACAATGCGACGGATTTTACTTAATTCGTCCATCAGATTTTTTTTGTTTTGCAGGCGGCCTGCGGTGTCTACGATCAGGAGTTCTGTGCCTCGGGCGCTGGCGGCGGCGATCGCATCAAATACGACAGCAGCCGGATCGGTATTTTTCCCTGGGTTGGCAATAATTTCAACGCCGCTGCGGGAACCCCAAACTTTTACCTGTTCGACGGCGGCGGCACGGAAAGTGTCGGCGGCGGCAATTAGGGTTTTGTAGCCGGATTTTTGGGCAATATGGGCAAGTTTGCCGATCGTCGTAGTTTTGCCCGCACCGTTGACTCCTACGATCAACCAGATGTTAAAAGTGTCTTTTTCCGGAGCAAATGTCAGGCTGTAGGCGGGATTGCCGACGGCGGTTTCGGCACAGGGAGCGTCCAGAATATCGCGCAGAATCGTTTTCAGGTAGGCTAGAGCCTGTTCTGGCGGCAGCACTTCTTGTGTGAGTCTTTCTTGGAGGCGACTGATAATGATGTCGGTGGCTGCGACTCCCACATCGGCTTGTAGCAGCAAAGTCTCAATTTCGGCTACTGCGTCTTGATTGAGTGGGCCTTGACCGACGATCGCCTTTAGTCGATTAATTAAGCTGCGACGAGTTCTTTCTAAGCCTTTCCGCAATTTTTGCAGCCAAGTGATTTCTTCGACGGATACTTGGTCTGGGCGGCGGCCTTGACTGGCTAAGATTTCTGATGACCACAGGAAGCCTTCGTCAAAGGCGAAACCGGGAATTTCTTCGATAATTGCCGCTCTCTCGGCGGCGGCTGCAATTACTTCTGGTTCTTCAAGGGCTGTTTCTTTGAGGCGTTCGATGCGCTCCATGCGATCGGCCTGAGCTCTGGCCCAAAACGGCAGGGCTTCGGCTGCTTCGCCATCGGATGCGAGTGATTCGGTTTCTACAACCTCCGTTGCAGGTTCGGCAATTTCTATATTTTCTGCAGTAACTTCTAATTGTTGAGCAATAGGTGCAATGTCGAGCGCCCCCGCTGTTGGTTGCAGAGTTTCTGCAATTTCTGCTGGCTTGGCTGCATCAAGTTCCGAAACCTCGGTTGCTTCAACTGTTGCTGGTGCTGCAACTTCTGGAACTTCTGCAACAGTTGGTGCTGTGGGTGCTGGTTCAAGTTCGATCGGCTCGGTTGCTTCAATAGTCGCCGGTTCTGCAACTTCTGCAACTGTCGCGATTTCTGCTTCGGCTGCGGGAACATCAGGCGCTGCTGTCTCAGAAACTTCTGTTTCGGGTTTTTGCTGTTTTTGAATATTTTTGTAAGCAGCTTTTGCCCAATTGAGATAATCTTCGGCTACAGCAGGAGAGTCTTGCTCTGTTGCATCTGTTTGAGGCTCAACCGATGGGGATTTTGCAGACTCATTTTGTGGCTGTTCGGGGTTTGCCTCTGTTTCTGAAGATTTGCTTTCGCTGTACTGGCGACGAAACCAATTAAATACCATAGGAAATTGGGAATATAGTTATTAGTCCTTAGTTTAGAGCGGATTGCGAATTGCGGATTGTGGATTGCTAATGACTCTGGGTAAGGTTCGCGCCCCGGCGTGCACCCTCCGGGTAAGGTACTCACCAAGCACCCGGAGGACTGAGGACTAAGGACTAGGGACTAACAACTTCTGCATTGATTTTATCGACTACTCGGCGGAGGACTCCGTTGATGAAGCGATGTCCTTCGTCGCCGCTGTAGCGTTTTGCGAGTTGGACGGCTTCGTTGACGCTGACTTGTTCGGGTAAGCCCAGATATAGCATTTCGGCGATCGCGATTCTCATGATATCTCGATCGATCCGGGCCAACCGTTCTATTTGCCAGTCTACAAGCGCTTCAGAGAGCAATTCGTCAATTTGAGGGCGGTTGGCGCTGACTTTCGTCAGGATTTGCAAAGCATAGGTGCGGACATCTTGCTGGTTGGCTAGCTGGATCAGTTCTGGAAACTCCATTGCTGAACCGAGACGGTTGATGGCGGTTTGGGTGAGTTCGACTGCTTCCCGCACCATTGCTCTAGCACTTTGTATATCGGCGGCACGGATTTCGCTCGCCAGCAGTTTGTCGCTACTCCGCTGCACTTCGGATGCTGCTGCTTCTAGGGATTCTTGAACTTCGGTTGTCAGGGTACGGATGGCGGCGAGGAGGACATCTTGCAGTTTTTTGGCTTCTAAGAGTTCTGGATTCGCCGGCAGTTGGCTGATGCCTAGGAGTGCGAGTTCGCGTGCTGTTTCGCGGGCTTTTTTCATAGTTTTTAGATAGGAATTGAGAATTTAGGAAGTTTTTCGATCGCGCGCGGACTTGAACTTTAGCAGAAAACTCGACTAAAAGCGTTACAAGACCAGCCGTCTGACTCGCCAGCGGCGGGTAGTTTACAGATACTTCACTGTCAAACCTAAGATTTATGCTCGAAACCGGGTTTCTGAGTATAGGCTTTCTCGGTTTGGGCTGGTTTTGTCGAAATATTATCTGCGATGGGGAAAGTTTACACTGTCTTACGGGCCACTAAAGATGTCTTGGTTCACTCTTCTTCGACTGGGACAGCCTGGTATCTTGATTCGGATACCAAGGGTTCGAGTGTTTTGCCCTTGATTTTTTCGGGGGTTACTGGAACTGAGTTGCTGGGGTTGACGATGCCGCCAGAGATGATGACTTTGAAGGCATCTTCGATCGACATTGACAAATTGACTAAATCTGCTTCGGGGACGATAGCGTACCATCCGGTAGTGGGGTTCGGAGTGGTGGGGATGAAAATGCCGATCGGGGTTTCACCGGAAAGGTGAGGCGGGATGTCGTTACTCTCGATCGTACCGGTCACAAATGCTAAAGTCCAAATTCCCCGCCGGGGATATTCCACTAAAACCACGCGGCGAAATTTGTCGTTTGAGTTGAGGAGGGTTCCCAGCAGTTGTTTGAGGGTTTTGTAAACCGAACCGGCTAGGGGAATTGCCTGCAACACCCGTTCGCCAAAGTCTAGCAGCCACTTGCCGAAAATGTTGCGGGCCATTAAACCGATGACTAAGATGCTCAGCAGGGGTACAGCCAGCCCTACTAAAAGATTTAACAGATTCACCAAAATCGGGTGGAGTCCGTCAAAAGGGTTGATCTGCTTGGGAATTTTGGTGAGAAAATTGATCACCCAACTGGCGACGGTAATTGTCAGCCAGATGGTGGTAGCTAAGGGTATCACTACCAATAGTCCTGCGATCAGGTCGTTTTTTAAGTCTTGTTTGATGCGTTGGAGCACGGCGGGTCAAATCTCCTCGTAACTGGTTGCCAATAACCTGAATAAAGCTGAGACTAAAGCAACTGCACGGGCTTTACTGGAAGTCACCATAGACGATGGTTTTCAATTCTGCTAAACCCTACCCTTTCTGAGGGGGAAGAGTTAGGGCTCGCCGGTGCTGTACCTTTATTTTAAAGAATTATTGCAAGTTGGCGCTTAGTTTTAATATATGCGGGCTGTGCACCAGCTCACCGTATTGTATATTTTAAGACACTTTGGGTTGGTTCAATCAATAAGCCGATCGGTCAGAGGCAGCCTGGGAGTCGAAGTGTAGCGAGTCCAGAGAAAATTTTCTGTGATCTGTATAGGAATTTAATTGGTCGATCGAGCTTTCTCAGATTTTCGGCGGGGTGGCACTTCGTTTTACTTATATCTTGCACCATCTTCCATAAGCTTTTTACGGACGGGCAGGATGCCCATCCCACAATCAAATTCACTCTTTGTGGAACAGGCATCTTGCCTGTTCTTGAAAATGGTGCAACATATGAGTTTTACCTAATTCAGGGGAATCTCTGCAGGTTGAGTGCAGTGTGCCTGCAAAAATATATCTTTGGGTAGATGCAATGTAACCAGTTGCTACTAGAATAACGGTGATTTTTGAGGGCAACTACGATAAACAAGGCAACAGTTGCCTACCATGAAACACTTGCATGGTAGGCCAATCCGGCAAAAAGTAAAGCAGACAGACATACCAGCAACTTTGACTTTTTTTGACACGATTGCTCGATATTCAGGAAATAAGGGCAGAATTCAAGCGAATTCGAGTTTGAGAGGAGCGACAAAGCAATATAGAATTAACTCGGGCATCACTACAAAAAAATAATCTGCCAAACGAGGTAGCAGTAGTTAGGAGCAAGCGAGATAAATTACTACATAGCTAGTTGTTTCTAGCCAGAAGCGCGAAACTATTTGTTCAACAGGGTAGAGCTAAACTGCTGCATAGAAGCAAGACTCCAGCGGTGCCGATTCCTGCGAAACCGACGAAAGTTAAGGAAAAACAAGCGTACTAGCCAATCAAGTCAGAGCGGGGATTCACCCCGCGGCAAGAAGCAATAGACTTGATTAGAAGTTAGGATTGAGATATGAATGCTCAACTCATGAAACTAATTGGTTTTTACATTTTTTTTATGCCATTCAAAACGCAAGACTTTTTTGGGCTTCACTTAAAGCCGCAGCCCGATCAAATTTTGTATCCGATAATTAATATTTAAGTAAAAGGAATTTTTGTGAAAACGCTCAGTATCCTCTTAGTAGAAGACAGTCCCCTAGATGCCGAACTGATTGAGGCATATCTAATGGATGGCGGGCTCCAATTTTCTCTAGTGTGTGTGGAAACTCGAGAAGACTTTGCCACGGCGCTGGAAAAACAACGTTTTGACATTATTTTGGCAGATTATATGCTGCCTTGTTTTAACGGGATTGCTGCATTGGAAATCGCCCACACTACTTGTCCGGGAGTGCCGTTTATTTTTGTTTCGGCTACTTTGGGCGAGGAAGTGGCCATCGAAACTTTGAAAAGCGGCGCTACTGATTATGTTCTCAAACGCCGTTTGATACGGCTGGTGCCGTCGATTGAGCGGGCCCTGCGGGAAGTTCAAGAACGGAACGATCGCAAGCAAGCCGAAGCACAGCAGCAGGAAAGCGAGGCTCGATTTCGGATTATGGCAGATACCGCGCCGGTGATGATTTGGATGTCGGGCACTGACCAACTTGGCGATTACTTTAACAAAGTTTGGCTGGAGTTTACCGGTAGAACTTTGGCGCAAGAAATGGGCACGGGTTGGATGGAAAACTTGCACCCAGATGACTTGTCAGAATCTCTGGATATTTACCAAAAAGCCTTCGACGCTGGCAGCGAGTACCGGATAGAATGCCGTTTGAGGCGCTATGACGGGGAATACCGCTGGGTTTTGGGTACAGGCGTACCCCGGTACAGGCCCGATCGCACTTTTGCAGGTTACATCGGTTCTTACATCGATATTAGCGATCGAAAACTGGCCGAACAAGAACGCGCTGCGGCTTTGTCCCGCGAACAAGCAGCGAGGTTGCAAGCAGAAGAAACTGCTAAAGCACTGCAATTGGCAAACGATAAAATTACTAACATTCTCGAAAGCATCACCGATGCTTTTATCGCTGTTGATTTAAATTGGAACTATACCTATGTTAACCACCAAGCTATTGAGCTGTTAGGCAGACCAAAAGCAGAACTGATTGGTCAAAAAATTTGGGATATATTTCCCGAGGCGGTTGATTTACAGTTGTACAAAATGGCTACCAAAGCATTAGCCGAAAAGGTAACAATCGAGTATGAAGAATTCGTACCGTTATGGAAGAAGTGGTTGAAGATGCGTTTTTATCCTTCCGATTCGGGTTTGTCGGGTTACATCCAAGATGTTACAGATCGCAAGCAAACAGAAGCTGCACTCCAAGCTAGCGAAGAAAAGCTGAGAATGTTAGCTGAAGCTAACTTGATAGGAATTATCTTCGGGGATGTCAACGGCGGCATCATCGAGGCCAATGATGAATTTTTACGGATAGTTGGTTACACGCGGGAACAGTTGCAGCGTGGGGAATTAAATTCGATTGACATCACACCGCCGGAGTACCAGACTCTCGACAAGAAGGGTATGGCAGAGGCACAAGCAACGGGGGCTTGCACTCCCTACGAAAAGGAATTTTGGAGGAGAGACGGCAGCCGGATTCCGGTGTTGATCGGATATGTTTTGCTGGCTCAAAAGCGGCAAGAATCTGTGGCTTTTATTCTCGACTTGACGGTTGGCAAGCAGTTGGAAAGAGAACTGCACGATCGAGCCCAGGAATTGGCGCGCGCGAACCGGATTAAAGACGAGTTTCTAGGAACTTTGTCCCACGAATTGCGGACGCCGCTGAATGCGATGCTGGGATGGGCACAACTGTTGCGAAACCGCAAGTTTGACGAAAAAACGACTCTTCGGGCTCTGGAAACGATCGACCGCAATACACGATCGCTGGCAACTCTGATCGAGGATTTGTTGGACGTGTCGCAGATTATTACCGGCAAACTGTCGCTGAATTTGCGGTGGGTGGATGTGATTTCGACTGTTGAGGCTGCGATCGATACTCTCGCGCCCGCGATTGCCGCCAAAAATATTGAAATTGTGACGGATTTCGACCCAACTGCGGGGCGGATTTTTGCCGATTCTGGTCGCTTGCAGCAGGTAGCGTGGAATTTGCTGTCGAATGCGATTAAGTTTACTCCCGATGGCGGACAGGTGAGGGTGGCAGTGCGAAAGATGGAGAGGAGTTTTGCGGGTGAGGAATCCGCTTGCTGTAAAAATTTGTCGCCCGCTAGTGTCGAAATTGAAGTTAGTGACACGGGACAAGGGATTTCAGAAGAGTTTTTGCCGCACGTTTTCGAGCGGTTCAGCCAAGCTGACAGCTCTACAAGGCGATCGTACAACGGATTGGGTTTGGGTCTGGCCCTAGTGCGGCATTTTGTGGAAATGCACGGGGGGACGGTGCAAGCCGAATCTGCCGGGAAGGGACAAGGATCGAGGTTTTTAGTGAAATTGCCAATTCAACAGCTTCATTGCGACGGCGGATTGTCTGTTGCTGGACTCGGCGAGTGGGCGATTCCTCAAAGCAAGGCGCGAGCCCCTGTAAAGGAGTCTTTTGTCAGCAGCAATCTTTCTGGAGTACGGGTGTTGGTGATCGATCTCGACGCGGATTCCCTGGATTTTGCCTGTACAGTGCTCGAAGATTGCGGAGCTCAGGTGGAGACTGCTAGCTCTGGAATGGCTGCGCTGGAGGCGATTGAAAGGCTGAATCCGGATGTGTTGGCGATCGATATCGAGATGCAGGCCCCCGATGGAGAGGCTTTGCTGCAGCAAGTGCGATCGCGCGTGGTGGACAGGGAAATTCCGGCGTTGGCGTTCACGGCGGTTGGTAGGGTAGAGGAACGCATACGGGCTCTGCAACAAGGTTTTCAAATTTACGTGCCCAAGCCGATCGAGCCTGCTGAGTTGGTGGCTGTCGTGGCAAGTTTAGTGGCGCGCTCAAAGATTTTAGAGGTTAGATTTTAGATTGACTGCGTTTGCAAACTTTGAGGACGGATCTCCTAACTACAAACCAATTTTCTTGCATTCGAGCGATCGGATAATTCTTAGGACTAAGAGCAACTGGCAGGTTAAACAAAAATATGTAGTTGCGCTTGTGCGCTACTAGCCTAGGAAATAGCGTACAAGCGCAACTACATACTTAAAATTTAAGCTTTACTTTGTGACAGTTGCCCTTAGTCCTAATCCTGCCGAAAAACTTTTTTTACTATAAATTAGACTTAGAGCTAATTTGTCAAGTCCCAAAAGTTATAAATTTAATTTAGGTCACAGGGTGTAGTTTTTGATACTGATAGCATTTTCTAAAAGGAATGCAACTGTAGACAAATTCCAAACCCTGATAATCATCAGTAGTCCAACTTCTAAAATCTAAAATCTAAAATCTAAAATTGTATGAGGTTCAGGGACGATCGCCCTTAACAGTCTCTCCTCAAATATCAAGTTCAGCAATTAGCTGCTTCATTAAGCATGACTTTTAATTGCAATTAACCTAATTTGTCATACCCCAAAAGTTATAGATTTAATTTAAGTCAAAGTTTTTAGCTTTTGATCAGAGGTGCAGGGACGATCGCCCCTAACACTATCTCCTCCAATATCAAGTTCAGCAACGAGATGCTTCATTAGAAAAATATTGGGCCGACGTAAATGCTTCTAACACTCCTCTATTGCCCGCCGTGCAAGGATTTTTTGGTTTTTGGATGTGGACAGGTCGCCCGGTTCCCACTATCGACGGCTAGATACCAATTGCACCCTGCCGGCATCCATTTCATCCATTAATAACTCTAAAGCCTCATAATCAATATCCGAGATGTACCCCAAACGGGTGAGCTCGTAGTTGATTTCGTTTTCAATGTCAGGCGTCAACTGCTTAATGTAGAGGGCTTTTTCTACAAGTTGACGAATAGCATGAGTTGCTTGCATAGTAAGTCGGAGAACTCCGTACATTTTAATTTTCCTCTGAAGTGTCGAGTAAACAGGTGATCTAGATCAGAACCAACCAGTGATTTAAATTACATTGTCCAGTTTTATCTAACAGCTAGGACAAACTCGATCGCAATTTTTAGAGTTACCAAGACTAAACCTTCAGGCCTAAATAAAAAATAGTATAGTAGCTTACGTTTCCTCCCCAAATCTTACGCAAAACTTCATAAAAAAGAGTCAATAAATAAAGATTCAGTAAAACTACTGACAACAACTGGTCAGTTTGCCTCAGATTAAGTTAGGCTCAGAGTAATCAAGTAGGTTTAGGCTTACATCCGTCCAGCGCAGTAGTTGAAAATACGTAGCAATCATAGGTTTGACATATGCAGACACTTCTTGCCCATAAACCAATTACGGTGATTCGACCCCTAGACTACCTGAATGCAGCCACCTGCGGAGAATTCGGACGGCAACTAATGAAAGCAATTGCAGCCCCCGGGGTTGTAGCGGTACTCGTAGATTTGGGCGAAGTAAAATTTATTGACAGTGCCGGTTTGATGGCATTGGTCTCTGGCCTCAAGCAGGCGAAAAAAATGGGGCGCAGGTTTAGTCTTTGCTCGGTATCCCCTGGGATTAAGATGATTCTGGAACTTAGCCAACTCGATCGAGTTTTTGAAATATTTGAAAATGTCGATAGCTTTGATGCCTAAAACTCCTGCGTAAAACAACACTGATGTAAAACAACACTGATAGAGGCTCCTGGGCGACGAGAACAGGCAACATAACACAGCAAATTCGGTTAAATGCCCGAAAAGACAGACGACTGTCGTTGGCGTGTTGGCAGATTTTAAGGTAGGCTGCTTAAGAGTCGCAAATATTTAGCGAGTCGAGCCGTGGCAGTAAAAGTCGAAGAATTACTTACAGCAGACATTAATCAGCCTGCTCGTTATCTGGGAAACGAATTGGGGGCTACGCACAAGCCTTGGGACGCGGCGTCTGTGCGCTGGGTTCTCACTTACCCAGAAGTGTATGAAGTTGGTGCTTCCAATCTGGGGCACATCATCCTTTACAACATTTTGAACGCAGGGCCGAGACAGTTGTGCGATCGAGCTTATTTGCCCGCACCAGACTTGGCAGCAAAACTGCGATCGACCAAAACTCCGCTGTTTGCCGTAGAATCGAGGCGATCGCTCACAGAATTTGATATTCTGGGCTTCAGCCTCAGCTACGAACTCGGAGCAACAAACATTCTGGAAATGCTGGATTTAGCCGGCATTCCCCTAACTTGGCAAGAAAGAGCGACAAATCACCAAAACGGTCAAATACCGCTGATTTTTGCTGGCGGGCAAACGGCAACTTCCAATCCCGAACCCTACGCTGACTTTTTTGACTTCATCGCTTTGGGAGATGGAGAAGAGTTGCTGCCAGAAATTGGCTTGATTTTGGCAGAAGGCAAAACAAATAATTTGAGCCGAGAAGCATTGCTGCTGGATTTAGCGCAAATTCCAGGGGTCTACGTCCCGCAATTCTACGATATGGCGGCAGACGGTTCTGTTCATCCCAACCGCCCGCAAGTTCCAGAACGAATTCTGCGCCGCGTGGCGACTCCCATACCAGCTTATTCAATCGGCCTGGTTCCCTACGTCCAGACAGTACACGACCGACTGACAGTAGAAATCCGCCGGGGATGCACTCGCGGCTGTCGCTTCTGTCAGCCGGGAATGCTGACTCGCCCCGCGCGCGATGTGGAACCGCAGCAAGTCGTAGAGGCGATCGAACAGGGGATGCAAGCCACCGGGCACAGCGAGTTTTCACTGCTTTCCCTCAGTTGTTCCGACTATCTGGCACTCCCAGCAGTCGGCATGGAAATCAAAAATCGCCTGAAAGATAAAAATATTTCTCTGTCTCTACCCAGCCAGCGAGTTGACAGATTTGACGATAATATTGCCGACATTCTGGGCGGGACGCGACAAGGTGGTTTGACTTTTGCGCCGGAAGCTGGTACTCAGCGGATGCGCGACATCGTTAACAAAGGTTTGACTAACGAAGAATTGCTTCGGGGTGTCAAAACGGCGGTCGATCGCGGCTGGGATAAAATCAAGCTGTATTTTATGATCGGTTTGCCCGGAGAAACCGATGAAGATGTTGTGGGCATCGCTGAAACAGTCCGCTGGCTGCACCGGGAATGCAGGGTGGATGGCCGACGCGGACTGAATTTTAACTTGACAATTTCTAATTTTACGCCTAAGCCTCACACTCCTTTTCAGTGGCACTCGGTTTCTACTGCTGAGTTTTCCCGCAAGCAAAAACTTCTGAAGGGAGAATTTCGCGGGATGCGGGGCGTCAAGGTGAATTACACTGATGTGCGGATTTCGGCAATGGAGGATTTTGTCGGACGGGGCGATCGACGTTTGGCTGCTGTAGTCCGCCGCGCTTGGGAACTTGGCGCGGGTATGGATGCGTGGTGGGAAAGCTTGGATCAGGCTTACAAAGCTTGGACTCAGGCGATAGATGAGTCGGGCCTTACCTGGAAATACCGCCAAGTCGAAAGCGGCGAGTGGAATCTTTTTGAGAAGGAAGAGGAGAAGGAAGAAGGAAGAAGGAAGAAGGAAGAAGGAAGAGGAATCCAGGAAGAAGGAAGAAGGAAGAAGGAAGAAGGAAGAGAAATCCAGGAAGATTTTTCCACTTCTCCCCCTCTCCCCCTCTCCCCCTCTCCCACTCCCCCCCTTCCTCTCGATCAACCTTTACCTTGGGATCATTTAGACACGGGTATCGACAAAAACTGGCTGAAAATTGACTTGCAAAAGGCTTTAGAAGCAGCGACGGTTCCCGACTGTTCCTTTGAAGGGTGTTCGCGCTGCGGGGTTTGCGGCACCGATTTCGGACACAATGTGGTTGTGGATGCGCTGCCAATTCCTGAGTTTGCTGGGGAGTTTGTCCCGAATACGGAGCGGAAACAGCGTTTGCGGGTTTGGTTCGGGAAGGTGGGCGATATGGCTTTGGTTGGTCATTTGGATTTGATCCGATTGTTTGATCGAGTAGTCCGCAGAGCCGATTTGCCCATTTCGTTTACCGGCGGGTTTCACCCGAACCCTCGGATTTCTCTAGCAAATGCTCTGCCTCTGGGTGTTACCAGCACTGGGGAAATTGCCGACTTTGAGCTCACTGACTCGATCGATATTGAGAGTTTTCGGGAAAAGTTGGCGGCTAAGCTGCCGGAAAATATTCCGATTTACAAGGTTGAGTCGATCGATCTCAAGGCTCCTTCTGCTAACCAGTTGTTAGAAGCAGCGGAGTACGTCATTACTGTGACTGTAGGGGGATCGTTGACAGAAAATGGCGAATTAGACCAGGAAAATTCTGCTCCTGTCTCCGTGGCTCCTGATGCCAACTGGGAAGCTTGGGTCAAGACGATCGTCGAAACCGAAGCTTTTTGGCGGGTGCATACTACTAAGTCGGGAAAGACGCAGGATGTCAATTTGCGCGATCGACTGCACAAACTAGAGCTTGTAGAGCAGAAACCAGAAAGCAGCACCTCTGCCTCTGGTGGTACATCCAAAGGTAGAGCCGTCTTGCGCTTTACTGGCAGTTGTCGCAGCGATGGCAACTTGCTCAAGCCAGAACATATTGTGTTCATGCTCGAACAAGTCAGCCAGCAGGAAATTCAGCTTCTACAGGTTGAGCGTAGTCAGCTAATCCTGGGTTATGGTTAAAATAGGGAAGCCGTGGTGGAATATTTCACCTTCGGCTCTCGATCGGGATGTGTCGTTTCACGCTATAATCGCTTGTTATGGAAGCCGCGGTGGCTCGAGCGCTTTAGTCGCTCGCCGCCCTCGTCAACCAGCAACGCGGGCTGGGTGCAATTTGCTTCTGTTCAAGACTTCAAGCCTTTTTGTTGTACATTCACGGGCTAAATCTAGCGCCAAACCCGCCGGAGCGGGGTCTGAACCAAATTTAGCGATTAATTTCGATTGATCGACTGGTTGTCGGTGGTCGGCTTATTCAAAAATCTCACGGTTCAAACCGCAGAGCGGGTATTCAACAATAGATGTTTTTGGCGGGTCAAAAAACGGAGATAAGCCCCCGACTTAAGTCGTGGAGAACTAAAAATTTTAGATTTTAGATTAAAGTTCCAGCTCCCAGATTTATCTGTGGAGTAAATCTAAAATCTAAAACCTAAAATCTAAAATCGACTGACCCGTCAAAAAACGGAAATAAGCCCCCGACTTAAGTCGTGAAGAACCAAAAATTTTAGATCTTAGATTAAAGTTCCAGCTCTCAGATTTATCTGTGGAGTAAATCTAAAACCTAAAATCTAAAATTTAAAATCTAAAATCGACTGACCCGTCAAAAAACGGAAATAAGCCCCCGACTTAATTCGTGGAGAACCAAAAATTTTAGATTTTAGACTCTAGTTCAATGTCCCAGATTCATCTGTGGAGTAAATCTAAAATCTAAAATCTAAAATCTAAAATCGACGGACAAGGTTTTAGGGTTGGCAGGGGCGGAGGTTGCAGTCGAATGCCAAGCTGGGGTATGTTGAGTGCGATCGCACAAGAATTCAACAAAAGTCTAGGCGCTTTCACTCCTACCTACTTTCGCTCAAAACCAGCCCTCTACCACCACGCAAGCGGAGTTATCAGTTCGTAGTGTTAAGTTGTGTGTTAAGAAATTGGTACGGTGTCAATGAATTTATTCGCTGAGTTCAAAGGAAGAGTTGTAAGTGTTGAATTTTGAGTATTGATGTCGCAATTCTCAACTCAAATCTCAATATTGCTAACTCGATAAAAGCCTCCTTATTTCTATCTCTCAGATTTATCTGCTGAGCATAACTCATAACTCTGTACGGGCGGGTTTAACTACTTTATCTGTAACAGTTAACAGTGAACAGTTAACAGTGAACGGTCAACAGTTAACTTTCCTTCCACCCTGCACCAACTCACAGCTCATAACTCTTCAAGCTACTACTAATTACAGTCTAAGTCAGAGGCACTATGAGTGCGTAAGTGTCTCTAACTTGCTGCCAGTTTTTTGAGGAAATTGAATGACAAAGCAGATAGTTATAGCAGAGCAGCATCGCATTGCTGCCGTCTTTTCAGAAGATCAAATCCAAGAACTTGTGGTAGCCACAGGCAGCCATCAAGTCAGTGACATTTACTTGGGAATTGTTGAAAATGTACTCCCTGGGATAGATGCGGCGTTCGTCAATATTGGAGACCCCGAACGTAACGGGTTTATGCACGTCACAGACCTCGGCCCGCTCCGCCTTAAACGCTCGGCAGGAGCAATTACAGAACTCCTGACCCCCCAGCAGAAAGTGGTGGTACAGGTAATGAAAGAACCGACGGGCAGCAAAGGCCCCCGGCTAACAGGCAACATTACCCTGCCGGGCCGCTATTTGGTACTGATGCCCTACGGCAGAGGAGTCAATCTCTCGCGGCGGATCAAGTCGGAAGCCGAGCGCAACCGCCTCAGAGCCCTGGCTATTTTGGTGAAACCGGCCGGGATGGGGCTGCTGGTACGCACCGAGGCTGAAGGGATGACCGAAGAAGCGATCATGGAAGATTTGGAAGTCCTCCAAAAACAATGGGAAGCCGTTCAACTCGAAGGCGGTACTTCGCGGGCGCCGGCACTGCTCAACCGGGATGACGATTTTATCCAGCGGGTGCTGCGAGATATGTTCAGCGGTGACGTGAATCGGATTGTGGTGGACTCGCAAAATGGAATTAAGCGGGTGAAGCAGCAGTTGATGAGCTGGAACGGTGGTAAACTTCCTGCGGGAGTTTTGATCGACCACCACCGAGAGCGCGCCTCGATTTTAGAATTTTTCCGGGTTAACGCTGCGATTCGAGAAGCCCTCAGACCAAGGGTTGATTTGCCTTCGGGTGGTTATGTGATTATCGAGCCGACTGAGGCGCTGACGGTGATAGATGTCAACTCTGGCTCGTTTACTCGATCGGCGACGGCTCGGGAAACGGTACTCTGGACAAATTGCGAAGCAGCCACGGAAATTGCTAGACAACTGCGGTTACGCAATATTGCCGGGGTGATTATTGTTGACTTTATTGACATGGAATCCCGCCGCGATCAGTTGCAGGTGCTGGAACATTTCAATAAAGCTCTCAAAGCTGACAAAGCTCGACCGCAAATCGCTCAACTGTCGGAATTGGGACTGGTAGAACTGACTCGCAAGCGCCAAGGTCAAAATATTTACGAGTTGTTCGGCCACAGTTGTCCTACTTGCAGCGGGTTGGGTCATCTGGTGCACTTGCCCGGGGAAGAAGACTTCGCCGCAGCGGTGCGAGAATCGGCCGATCGCACCGTTGCTACGTCGAACCGCGTTTTGTTGAATTTGCCCGAAGGATTGGAACGCCGCAGCTTGACGCCTGTGGCGGCTGCAACTCCTGCACCGGTGCGGGAAGAACGCCCCCCCGAACCTGCTCGGGCTGCTTGGGAACCTCAGAGTCAGAGCGAAAGTTTGGATTTTGAGACTGGCAGCAATGCCTCGCCTTTGGACTTGCTCAACCATCCCAGCTATCAGGATTTGGGGAACGGAACCAGACGCCGCCGCCGCCGCCGGATTGGCGAAGAGCCTTTTGCTCTCCCGGCGGAGGAGGAACCGGTACGCAGCAAGTTGCGGCTGCCGAATACTTCGAGCGCGCCCGTCGCGGATACGCGCTCTGAGTATCTAGCACCCCCGGGCATCCGGGCGGCTTCGGAGGGCTTCGGGCTGGTGAATATGGCGACTGTTGGCAGGCGCGAGGATTTCGATCGCGTGCGTCCGGCTAAGTCTGAGTTGATGAAGCCGATGGTGGAGCCTCCAGAGGTGATTTCGGTGGAAATGACGGCGGAGGAGCAGGATGTTTATGCGCTGATGGGGGTTTCTCCTTTGGTGCTTACTGATCGCAGCGTGAAAAATCCTAAGAATGCGATCGTTTCGGTGACTCTCCCCGGAGCGGCCCCGAACAAGCCGCCTTTTGAGCAGCTCGAATTTGAATTTGAACCGACCGCGCCTGCACAGAATGCTGAGGAGCGGGATTATTATCCAGAAAGGTCGGTAGTTGAGCCTGTTTTTTCTGAGGATGATGAAGCCCAAATTTACGGCGAGAGTTTGATCGAGGCAACTGATGATTTTGATCGGATGGAGGAAGCCAGCGATGTGATGGGCGAATCCTATGAGCCGATCGAACTCAATGAGCCGATCGAACTCAATGAGCCGATCGAATCCTATGAGCCGATCGAACTCAATGAGCCGATCGAATTCAATGAGCCGATCAAACTCAATGAGCCGATCGAACTCAATGAGCCGATCGAACCCAGCGAACCCAGCGAACCCAGCGAACCCGAGGAGCCTGCTATCAACCGTCGCCGCCGCCGCCGCTCGTCAGCCGTTGTGGATGAGTGATATGAAGTCAGAGGGAAGAAGGAAGAAGTCAGAGGGAAGAGGAAAGAAGGAAGAAGTAGAAATTTTTACTCTCTTCCCATCTTTCCATCTTCCTCTTTCCCCCTCTCCCTCAAACGCTCTGGTAATTGCGGGTGTGGATGAAGTCGGACGAGGCGCTTTGTTCGGGCCGGTGGTGGCTGCTGCCTGCATTTTGCCCGACGAAGTTCTCGATGAATTAGCAAGTTGCGGGGTGCGCGACAGCAAGCAGTTGAGTGCCGCAGCCCGAAGTCTGTTAGCCGTAAAAATCCGGGCTGTGGCGGTTGACTGTCAAATTGGTGCGGCTTCGGTGCGGGAGATCGATCGCCTCAATATTTTGCAGGCTTCTTTGTTGGCGATGAAACGGGCAATTTTGAAGTTGAAGGTGACGCCGGATTTGTGTTTGGTTGATGGGAATCAAAGGATTCCCAATTTGGCGATCGAGCAAGAGACGATGATCAAGGGTGATGCGCGATCGATTCAGATTGCTGCTGCTAGTATTGTGGCGAAAGTTTGGCGCGATGAATTAATAGTACGTTTAGCTGTTAAGTATCCTGAATATGACTTGACAAATAACAAGGGATACGGTACTGCTAAACATAAATTGGCTTTGGAACGCTGTGGGCGATCGGCTTTTCACCGAGTGTCATTTAGTCCTTGTCGAAGATAGCTAGTTGTAGTCAATAATACAACTTTGGTTAAACTCATAGGTTGCACCATTCTCAAATACCCTTTTATGAACAGGCTTTCCGGCCTGTTACAACAACTGCATTTTATTGTGATGTGAGGTGGGCAGGAGAAGCCGTCCATAAAATGGTAATTGATAATGGTGCCCACTCTCAGGTTAAGTAGACATAATTCCACTAAAAAAAAGCGACTTTTCAAGACGGTGCAGATTACCATATTTTACATAAAAATTAACATTCTAAAAATTACCCAAAATGTTAAAAATTGAAGGATACGAGATTCTCGATCGAATTTACGAAAGCCCAAATTCGACGGTTTATCGAGCCATTCGCGAACAGGACAATCAACCTGTTATCTTCAAAATGCTCGCTCAAGATTATCCCGATCCTGCTGAACTTACCCGCTACAAGCAGGAATACGAAATTACTTGCAATCTCAACAATATCGAAGGATTTGTCAAAGTTTATACCCTACAAGAGTATCAAAGAACTCTAGTCATTATCTTTGAAGATTTTGGCGGCACTTCTTTAAAAATTTTGAATGATAACCCTACAGAAACGCAAAATATTTCATCTTTACAGCACTTCCTCCGCATCGCTATTCAAACAGCAGAGATTTTGGGTCGAATTCATGCTACCCAAATTATCCACAAAGACATTAACCCCGCCAATATCCTGCTCAACCCAGAAACCGGGCAAGTCAAAATTATCGATTTTGGCATTGCTACTGTCTTCACCCGCGAAAATCCTACCCTAAAAAACCCCAATGTTTTAGAAGGTACATTAGCCTATATTTCTCCAGAACAAACTGGAAGGATGAACCGTTCTCTTGATTATCGAACCGACTTTTACTCTTTGGGCGTTACATTCTACGAACTCCTCACCGGACAACTTCCATTTGCCGCTGACGATGCTTTGGAGTTGTTACATTGCCACATCGCCAAACAACCAGTACCGCCGCATCAGGTTAATCCTGAAATTCCCCCAATTATTTCTGATATCACACTCAAACTGATGGCCAAAACAGCAGAAGAACGATATCAAAGTGCCGGCGGAATCAAATCAGATTTAGAAGAATGCTTGAACCAGTTACAGACAAATGGCAAAATTGAATCATTCGCCCTCTGTCGTCAAGATATTTGCGACAAGTTCCAAATTCCCCAAAAACTTTACGGACGCGAGGCAGAAGTTGCAGATTTACTAGCAGCCTTCTCTCGGATTAGCAAAACCGAAAAGAAGCAGAAATCCCGTAAAGAATTAATGCTGGTTGCTGGTTATTCTGGAATCGGCAAGTCAGCACTGGTATCCGAAGTTTATAAACCAATAACTAAGGCGAGAGGCTATTTTATTGCTGGAAAATTTGATCAATTTCAGCGCAATATTCCTTACTCTGCTATTGTCAGCGCTTTTAAGGGATTAGTGCGACAACTGTTAACCGAAAGCGAAGAACAGCTTAATCAATGGCGAGAAAAATTATTAAATGCTTTTGGTGCTAACGGTCAAATTATTATTGATGTAATTCCGGAAGTTGAATTGATTGTAGGCAAACAGCCGGCATTGTCTGCATTAGGTGCAAATGAATCGCAAAATCGCTTTAATCTTATCTTCGGCAATTTCATTCGCGTATTTTGTTCAGAAAAACATCCTTTAGTCATTTTTATGGACGATTTGCAATGGGCAGATTCTGCCACACTCAAATTAATCCAACTGATGATGGTGGATGCAGATACCCAATATCTATTTGTGATTGGAGCTTATCGAGACAACGAAGTCAATTCTACCCATCCCTTGATGGTGACTTTGGAAGATATCCGCTCTGAAGGAGCCACTGTTAACCAGATTAGCCTAGTACCTTTAACCCAACCACATATCAATGAATTGATTGCAGATACGTTGCAATGTGAGCGTTATGCTGTCAGAGATTTAGCCGGATTAATTCTCAAAAAAACCAGTGGCAATCCTTTCTTTATTACGGAATTATTGAAAAACTTATATACTGAAAACCTGCTAAATTTCGCTTTCAATGAGCGCAGTTGGCAGTGGGATATTGTTCAGATTGAGGCGAGGGCAATTACTGACAATGTGGTAGAATTAATGGTCAGCAAGCTCAATAAATTGCCGTCCAATACTCAACAGGTATTGCGTTTTGCAGCTTGTATAGGTGCAGAGTTTGACTTAAACACTCTATCAATTATTTGCGATCGCTCCCCCGCTGAAATTTTCTATGCGCTGAAAAAAGCCATTCATTATGAGTTAATTTTTACTATATCAGAATTAGATAGTCAACTTTTAATTCAACACTATAAGTTTGGACACGATCGAATCCAACAAGCAACTTATTCTTTGATTGACGACTCTGAAAAACAAGCCATTCATTTACAAATTGGTCGCCTGTTGCTAAAGAACAGTTCGCCCGAAACACGATCAAAAAAAATATTTGAAATTGTCGATCATCTCAATATTGGGGTAGGGTTAACCAGAACCGTACAGCCCCTACTTACCAATCAACAAGAGCGAAACGAAATTGCAAAACTCAATTTGATAGCCGGCCAGAAAGCCAAAGCAGCGACGGCTTACAGTGCTGCCGTTGAATATTTGAAGACAGGATTAAGCCTCTTAACCGAAGAAAGTTGGCAAACGCAGTATGAATTAACCCTAAATCTCTATCAAGAAATGGTAGAGGCTAAATACTTAAACACCAACTTTGACAGGGCAGAAAAATTAGCTGAAGTTATCTTGGAACGAGCAATAAATCAGCTAGACAGGGTAAAAGCTTACGAACTGAAAGTGCAAATTTATACCGCTCAAAATCAGCCACTTAAAGCAATAGAAACTGGTTTAGAAGCATTGAAATTACTAGAAATTTCTCTCTCGACAGGGGAAGATAGTAACATAGAGCTGCCTGCACTGAGGGACTTAGAAAGCTTCCCGGAAATGACTGACGCTGCTCAACTAGGAGCCATGCGAATTTTGATGTCTATTTGTCCGTCAGCTTTATTTGCGAAACCCGGAGTTTTAGTGTTAATTATTTTGACAATGGTTAACCTGACAATTCAAAAAGGTTATTCAGCTTTGGCTGCTTATGCTTATGCTGCGTATGCTGTTATCAGTTCGGGAAAAGGCAACATAGAAATTGGATATCACGCCGGAGAATTGGCACTAAAGTTAGTAAATATATATCATGCTATAGAGCTAAAAGCCAAAATATATAACTTATTTTGTTCTTTGGTAAAACACTGGAAAGATCCCGCAACAAGCAGTCTTTCTCTGCTACTAGAGGGAAATAAAAGCGGACTTGAAACAGGAGATAATGAGTACGCAGGTTATTGTATTAAAGGTTATTGTGTCACCCTGTTTTTGACTGGAGAAGGACTAGAATGTGTTGCCTCAAAAATGCAGCAATCGTGCGAACAACTATGGAAGCTCAAGCAGGAATATACTCTCTACCAGACTAATATCTGGCGGCAAGTTACTTTAAATCTTTTGGAAACAACAGCCACCCCATCTCGCTTGCTGGGCGAAAGCTTTAACGAGGAGGAAATAATTCCCCGTTTGCTAGCCACGAAGAACCGCACGCTGCTTAGTCTTGTTTACGTAGCCAAACTAAATCTCGCTTATTTATTCAAAAACTATGCCGATGCCATCAAGAATGCGATCGCAGCTGCAGAATACATAGATTCTCTTATGGGATTTATGTATGTTGCTATCCATAACTTCTACTATTCTCTTGCCCTGCTCGCTCAGTATTCTCCCGAGCTCATGGACAACTTGGAGGGAGTCGAATCAAACCAAAAGCAAATGAAGCAATGGGCCGAGCTGGCCCCGTTCAATTTCCAGCATAAATACGACTTAGTAGAAGCAGAAAAAGCGCGAGTATTAGGAGATAATTGGCAAGCAGCAAAACTTTACGAGCGAGCGATTCAAGGAGCAAGAGACAACGGATATACTCAAGATGAAGCTTTAGCCTATGAGTTAGCAGCGGAATTTTATCTAGTAAGCGGTATGGAGGAGATTGCCCAAACCTATCTCAAAGGAGCACACTACGGCTATACTCGCTGGCAAGCTAAGGCAAAAGTTGAGGATTTAGAAGCAAGATATCCAGAATTACAGGCAAAATCTGGGGCGCTTTTTGGTAAAAACACAGCCCCTATCGTCCCCAATGCTCACACTACCACAGGAGCGAGTACAGCTTTAGATTTAGCGACAGTTATCAAAGCTTCCCAAGCCATTGCTGGTGAAATTGTGTTAGAGCAATTACTCCGAAAATTGATGACAATTATGATGGAGAATGCTGGCGCACAGGTGGGATACTTGTTGTTGGAATCTCAGGGTCAACTACTAATTGAAGCATCCGGTGCAGTTGATTCTGATACCATCAATTTGTTGCAGTCCATCCCATCTGAAAGCAGTCAGTTACTATCCTTATCAGTGATTAATTATGTAAGCCGCACTCACAAAGATGTTGTTTTAAATGATTCTAGTCATGAAGGCAGATTTACGAATGACACTTATATAAAAGCTCATAAAACTAAATCTCTTCTCTGCGTTCCTCTGCTCAAACAGAATCAGCTTATTTCAATAATTTACTTAGAAAATAACCTAGTAACAGGTGCATTTACTCCCGACAGAGTATCTCTGTTAAAAGTCTTGTGTTCGCAAGCTGCCATCTCAATCGAAAATGCCCAACTCTATGCCAACCTAGAAGCAAAAGTAGAAGAACGCACTCAAGAATTATCACAAGCTTTAAGCAATCTTGAAGCCACCCAAGAAGGATTGATTCAATCAGAAAAAATGGCAGCTTTAGGACAACTTGTGGCCGGAGTTGCTCACGAAGTTAACACTCCCCTGGGCGCGATTCGCTCGTCGGCAGGAAATGTTTCTAAGTTCTTAAATCAAACTTTAGAACAATTGCCCGCACTTTTTCAATCTCTCTCCCCAGAAGAAGCACAGAATTTGTTGAGTTTACTGCAGCGTTCCCTGCAACAAGAAGTAAGCTTATCAACCAAAGAAGAACGCAAGTTGAAGAGAGCTTTGAGAAGCCAACTGGAAGAATTAGGAATTGAAAGTGCCGATATCATAGCCGATCGCCTAGTAATCATGGGCGTTTATAATGAAATTGATACCTTTGTGTCTTTGTTGCAAAGATCCGATAGTTTACATCTCCTAGAAATCGCCTACAAACTTTCCGAATTAAAAAGAGGCATTGCTACTATCAACACAGCCACGGATAGAGCCTCAAAAGTAGTTTTTGCCTTAAAAACTTATGCTCGCTACGAACAGTCTGGCGAAAAAACAGCCGCCAGTCTTAAAGAAGGTATTGAAACAATCTTAACCCTGTATCAAAATCTACTCAAACAGGGAGTTGAGGTCATCAAAAACTATGCCGATATCCCGCCGATACTGTGCTATCCCGACGAACTAAATCAAGTTTGGACTAATTTAATTCACAATGCTTTGCAAGCAATGGATTATCGAGGCACGTTAACAATTGAGTTAACGGCTCAAGATGACCAGGCTAGGATTAGCATTAGCGACAGCGGCAAAGGGATACCAGAAGAGATAAAAGGGAAAATATTTGACCCGTTTTTTACTACTAAGCCCCCAGGAGAAGGCAGCGGATTGGGACTAGATATTGTGAAGAAAATTGTTGACAAGCATCAGGGAAAAATAGAAGTGGAATCAATTCCGGGCAAAACTACATTTAATGTTTTCCTGCCAATGATCACTGTATAAGCAACTCAAGGATCTCGCAAACGATATAAGGTAGTAAGTAGGTCGGATTTTGCTTGGTTCCGCCTAAGCTGCCATCTACCCCATTGGGAGTATTTCAAAAGTTAAAGCGTTTTGAGGCCCCTAACTCCGATTCAACAGGAAACGGATGTAAAACAGCAGTACGATGCGTTATGCTCAGCTAAGGTGCTACGCAGATAAGTTTCTTGGTTTCGGCGACTGGGGAGGGGGAGAGGATTTGGCGAGCCGTTGGCTTGTGACATCTTAAGATAAGATGGAGTCTACTAATACACTTTACTACTTTTACTACTTTGACTACTTGTGCTACTTTGGCTACTAATAACAATTAAAAAGGAGAAAAAATAGATGTCTAAACCAGTTATTTTGTGCGTTGACGATGAGAAAATAATATTAGACAGTCTCCGGACGCAGCTAGCAGCAGAATTTGGGAATGCGTACGCCTACGAAGGAGCCGAAGATGCTGAGGAGGCGTTAGATGTGATCAGCGAACTTTATGATGACAAAATTACCCTTGTTCTGATTATTTGTGATTGGTTGATGCCCGGCATTAGGGGAGATGAGTTGCTGATTCGCATTCACCAAAACTACCCCAATGTTATTAAAATTATGTTGACTGGTCAAGCGGATGAAGTAGCCATTGACAGAGTACAAAAACAGGCGAACCTTCATGGTTGCTTATCTAAACCTTGGTTGGAATCCGATTTGCTAGAAACTATTAAATCTGGTTTATCTAAACTATGAGCCAACAGGTAATTATCTGTGTTGATGATGAAAAAACTGTACTCAGGAGCCTCAAAGCAGAACTGCAAGAGGCTGTTGGCAATGATTATATAATCGAAATTTCTGAAGGTGGGCAAGAGGCATTAGAGCTAATTGAAGAATTGCTAGAGGAGGGGGAAGAAATTCCTTTAATTATTTCCGACCACATTATGCCTGATATGAAGGGAGATGAGCTGTTAAAACAGGCTCATATAATTTCGCCTAAAACTATAAAAATTATGCTCACAGGACAAGCAGATATTGGAGCGATCGCCAATGCTATCAACTCTGCAAACTTATATCGTTATATTACCAAACCTTGGCAACGGGAAGACTTAAAATTGACCGTTAGAGAAGCGCTAAATAGTTATCTTCAAGATAAACAACTGGCACAACAAAATGCCCAACTCCAGCAAATAAATCAGGAGTTGGCCGAGTTAAACAGCCAGCAAACCGTACTCATTGCTAAACTACACGAAAATGAAAATCGGTTGACACAGTTTTTGGAAGCAATGCCGATTGGTGTGGGTGTGCTGAACGCGGACGGCCAACCTTACTACATCAATCGGAAAGCAAAAGAGATATTTGGTAAAGGAGTTGTGCCGGATACCAGTTCCCAGCAATTGTCAGAGGTTTATCAACTCTATCAAGCAGGGACGAATCAAAAGTATCCTACGGAGAATTTGCCCAGCGTGCGCGCGTTGAATGGGGAAAGTGCTACGGCTGACGATGCAGAAGTTCATCAAGGTGACAAGATTATTCCCCTAGAAATCTTCGCTACTCCCATCTACGATCAACAAGGAAATATTGTTTATGCTATCAACACTCTTCAAGATATCACGGAACGCAAAGAAGCTGAGGCAGAACGCAAAAAGTTTATTGAGGATCTCTTTGAGGTCAATTGCAATTTGGAACTTTCACTGGATGCAGAATTAGAAATTGCGGAGGCGACAAGTCGCTTTGTACCCAAGGAGTTGTTAGCTTTTTTGGGATGTGACAGTATTGTTGATATTAAATTGGGAGAAGCGGTGGAGTTAGAAATGTCAGTTTTGTTTTCTGACATCCGCGATTTCACTACTCTTTCGGAACAGATGACACCTGAAGAAAATTTCAAATTTATCAATTCTTATCTGAGTCGAATGGAACCGCTGATTGTGGAAAATAAAGGGTTTATTGATAAATATATTGGTGATGCAATTATGGCTTTGTTTAGCGAGGGGGCGGATGATGCTTTGAAAGCGGGAATTGCAATGCTGCATACTCTTGTGGAATATAATCGAGATCGCGCTTCTGTGGGCGATGTGCCAGTTGAGATTGGGGTGGGAATCAATACTGGTTCTTTGATTCTGGGTATAGTAGGCGGAAAAAGCCGCATGGACGGTACTGTGATTAGCGATGCGGTTAATTTGGCTTCTCGGATTGAAAGTTTGACGAAAAATTATGGGGTGTCGCTGTTAATTACTCAGCAGACTTTCGATCGCTTGAGGAATCCGGGTGATTATGCAATTCGGGTAATTGATAAAGTTCAGGTTAAGGGTAAGTCTGAATGGGTGACTGTTTATGAAGTTTTTGATGCTGATTTGCCGGAAGTTAAAGCGGGGAAGTTAGCGACTCTGCAACTATTTACTCAGGCTTTGTCTTTGTACAATATGAAGAATTTTAGGGAAGCTGGGGGACTTTTTGCGGATTGTTTGGGGCAAAATCCGGGCGATAATGTGGCTCGAATTTATTGGGAAAGGTGTAATTAAGGAAGAAGGAAGTTCGGCAATGGATTCGCTTTCTTCGGATGTAACGGATGTAAGGGATGGCAGGAAGTTGGGCAACGAGCACTGTACAAGATGTAACGAATGTAACGGATGGAAGTCGGAAGAAGGAAGAAATAAGAAAAGCCAGGGTTTGAGCAAGACAGAACTTATGCAAAATTTCTATATGTCTAATTTTATAGAATTCAATGCACACTGCATCTTACCACTTTAGTCCGAGCGATTTTTATGAGGACTAAAGTCCTCACTAGAAACCGCGACTCGTTATCCCGATGCGATCGCCCCGATCGCACTTTAGGATTGTTTGATAGGCTGTTCGATCGGCAATTCTATGATAAACTCGGCTCCGTGGCCGAGTGCAGACACGCAGCTCAATTTGCCACCGTGTTCTTGGACAACTTTGTAGGAAATCGACAGGCCTAAACCGGTGCCTTTGTCGGCGGGTTTGGTGGTAAAAAAAGCCTCGAATAACTGCTGGGAAACTTCTTCTGGCATACCTGGGCCGTTGTCCGAAATCCTAATTACAGCATTCGAGTTTTGGACTTCTGTCCTAATTTTAATCTTGCTGCGGTTAGCTTTGACTTCAGCAACTGAACGCCCTTCGTTGTATTCCTCGATCGCGTCGATCGCATTTCCGATCAAATTCATAAATACCTGATTGATTTTCCCAGCATAACACTCAACCAAAGGCAAATTTCCATAGTCCTTAATTACCGCAATTTCGGGATAGTTGCCTCTGGCTTTCAGGCGGGTTTGCAGAATCAGCAACGTTCCTTCAATCCCTTCGTGCAGGTTAACTTTGCTCATTTGAGAATCATCTTTGCGGGAGAAATTTCTGAGCGATCGCACGATTTCCCGAATGCGATCGGCCCCAACCTGCATCGAAGACATCGCTTTGGGCAAATCTTCTAGCAGAAACTCTAATTCGATATCCTTAATTTTATTTTGAATTGCTGCCGACGGCTGCGGGCACTGCTTCTGGTACATATCGAGCAAATCCAGCAAATCTTCCGTGTAGTGGCCGACGTGAACGAGATTGCCGCAGACGCTGCTAACAGGATTGTTAATTTCGTGAGCAACACCGGCTACCATTTGACCGAGAGTAGACATTTTCTCAGTGTGAATCAATTGAGCTTGAGTTTGCTGCAATTCGTGCAAAGTATTTTCGAGTTGCAGTTTTTGTTGGGTTAACTCGGTTTGCGATCGCAGTAAAGCTTCTTCACTGCGTTTCTGCTCGGAAATATCAGTAATTAACCCTTCCAAAGCTATCAATTCTCCAGAGTCGGAAAACACTCCCAAACCTTGCTCCCAAACCCATTTTAATTCGCCATTTTTAGCAGTAATTCGGTAATTTAGCTGATAGGGTCGATTTTCTTGCAAAGCAACTTGCACGGCATTCCACAAATTATCGCGATCGTCCGGGTGAGTCAATTCCGATATAGAAATTTCCCTAGTGCCGATAAATTCTTCAGGAGAATAGCCGGCTAACTGATAGCAACCTTCGCTGACAAACTCCATACTGCGATCGGCATCGTTGCGAAAACGGTAGGCCATTCCCGGCAAATTGCTCATCAGCGTCGCCAACGCCCGCTGACTTTCCCGTAGGGCTTCTTCGGCGTGTTTGCGATCGGTAATATCCGTCATCACCGCCAGCATACAGAGTTCGCCGTCCAAATTAATCAATTCCGCTGACAGCAAACACACCACCACCGATCCAGACTTCATCCGAAACTCGCACTCCTGATTGCGAATAACACCTTGTTCGTGCAAACTTCGCCTAAAATTAAGTCGGTCTTCAGGCCTTACCCAAATATTTAACCCCGGTACTGTATTCCAGAGCGTTTCTTCTAAATCGTAACCAGTCATGGACAGAAAACTATCATTAACTTCAATAAAACGACCCTCAGCAAAAGTAGTAATAATCATCGGATCTGGACTCGACCGAAAAGCCTTAGAAAACTTTTCTTCCGATAACCTCAACTTTTTAATAGCCTCTTCCAACTGACTTGTCCGCTCTTTAACCCGGCATTCCAATACCTCATTAGCCTGCTTCAGGGCTTCCTCAGCCTGCACCCGGTAAGTGATATCGCGCACCACGCCTTGCAACCCTATTTTGCCACCGATATCCATAGAAGTTAGCAGCACTTCCGCTGGAAATTCAGAACCATCCAAACGGCAGTGCCTCCAGTCAAAACGGCAATTTCCCGATCGCATAGCCGTATTAATTCGCTCTTGATAAAGACTCATAGAATCTTGTCCGTCCGGTTGCAACGGCGAGCTGAACTCCGAAGGATGCTTGCCACAAAACTCCGACTCAGTGCTGCATCCAAATAACTTTAAAGTAGCCGAATTGCAATCCAAAAAACCCTCTTCGTCTAGCAGCATTACCGCATCAGTCGTCGATTCGTACAAAGTGCGAAACTTTTTTTCCGACGCCTGCAAAGAAGCAATCAACTGCATCTTTTCCTCAGCCGCCCGCTTTTGCTCAGTAATATCCTGCATTACTTGAGAAAATCCCTGCAACTTTCCCCTTTCATCGCGCAAAGGAGTAACAATAATATTCGCCCAAAATCGCGATCCGTCTTTGCGAAGCCGCCAGCCTTGATTTTCGTATCGACCTTCTGCCACCGCCAGGATTAATTTTTGTTGGGGCTTGCCAATTGCAAGATCTTCTTTCGTGAAAAAACACTCCGAATTATTGCCGACTATTTCATGAGCTCTGTATCCAAAAATGCGTTCTGCACCCGAATTCCAGCTAGCTACATACCCACCCTGGTCTAACATGAATATAGCGTAATCCTTAACGCCTTCAATTATTAAGCGCAGGCGTTCTTCGCTTTCTCGAAGTGCACATTCTGCTTGCTTGCGCTGGGTGATATCTTCTACAAAACCTTCGTAGTAGAGCAATTTACCCGCTTCATCGCAGACAGCCCGCGCATTTTCAGCGATCCAAATTATTGTTCCGTCCCGCCGATAAATCTGCGACTCAAAATCCGATACGATGCCCTGTGCTTGCAAAGCAGAAACAAACTGATCGCGGCGATCGGGGTTGACGTAAAGCTGATCGCTGATATCAGTCAGAGAACCCATCAATTCTTCGGCGGAATTATATCCGTAGATGCGAGCCAAAGCTGGGTTAGCGCTGATGTAGCGACCGGATTGGGTTGTTTGAAAAATACCCGACACAGCATTTTCAAACATACTATAATATTTTGCTTCCATTTGGTGCAGTGCCTCCGCGACATTCAGGCATTCTATCGCTTTATTTCCTAGTTTTTGATTTCCCACTTGTGAATACCCTGCTCTTGTGTGTGAGTTTAATATTTTTGATCGACCGCCTGTTAAATTTGAGCCGTTATTGAGACTGAAAGATGGTGTGTCGCAGCCGGAGACGAGTGTGTTTATTCATCTGTCCTACTGGACTGTTAGTTATTAGTGATTGTTGCGGAAAGTTTAGCTAATCCGGTATTTATTGGATGCTTGGCTGGCTGTCACGATCGCATTGGCACATCGATCTGCCTGCGGTGCAGGTGTTCGAGCAAAACCCGCTCCTTGAAATCTCCCTGAATAGATTAGCAGTTGAATACCCTGAAATAAGTTAGTAGCAAGGATGTTGTTACAATAAAAGGCAGCGACTTCTACAACCGCAAGAGCCTATTTTTAGGATGTGGGTGAGAGTACGATCGACTCTTACCCTAGGCAACTAACCCGCCTGCAAGAGCTAAATGCTCGCTGTCCTTGGTGTCAGTCGATTTGAGATTTTAGATTAAAGTTGACTCCACAGATGAATCTGGGGTTCTCCTAATGTCTAAAATTTTTTGCTCTCCACAACTCCTGTCGGAAACTTTTATCGGTCTTTGGGTGCCCTGAGTTACTGTTAAGTATTATTGCTGATAGATAATACAGCAGACTGCTGGCAGTTGTACGATCTGGAGTTTCTATGTAAAGTTGGCACAACAATAGGGTAATTGTTGTATCAAAAAATTCATATTCTGCTACTGCGGGTGGAAAAATTCTGTAGCGGTGCTGGCATTTAGGCAAAAATCTCAGTCCGATCGCGCAAAATGTGGTCGGCAAGTCTGGTAAAATCCCGATCGATTCTCGGTTTGGCCGCAAAGCTCGATCGGGCTAAATTTGACTAGAAACTAATAAATGACAGATTCTCCTCTCCTAGCAACGCCAGAGTTATCCCCAGCTTCAACCCAGGCGGCGGATTCTCCTGTGTGGCCAGTCCTCCTGCAACAACTATTAGACAGACAATCTCTCTCACGCGCCCAAGCAGCCGACTTGATGCAGGGATGGCTAGCAGAAGCTATTCCCCCCGTTCTCTCAGGAGCAATTTTAGTTGCCATCCAAGCCAAAGGCATCTCTGCCCCAGAATTGGCAGGAATGGCTCAGGTATTGCATTCTCAGTCGCTTGCAGGCGAGTCGGAGAGCGTTTTTAATCCCAAATCCTCACTCTCCAATCTCAAATTAATTGATACTTGTGGCACAGGCGGCGACGGCGCTTCCACGTTTAACATTTCCACTGCTGTAGCTTTTGTGGCCGCCGCCGGCAAAGTTCGAGTCGCAAAACACGGAAATCGCTCCGCATCGAGCAAAGTGGGTTCTGCTGACGTGTTGGAAGCACTGGGAGTCAACCTCAACGCCGATGGCGCGAAGGTAAAAGCTGCCGTAGACGAAGTAGGCATCACCTTTTTATTTGCGCCTGGGTGGCATCCCGCACTTAAGGCTGTAGCGTCGCTCCGGCGCACTTTGAAGGTGCGGACTATTTTTAACCTATTAGGGCCCCTTGTCAATCCTATGCGCCCTACAGGGCAGGTAATCGGGGTGTTTGATCCTAGTCTGGTATCAACTATTGCCCAAGCTTTGGGCGAGTTGGGGACTGAGTTAGCTGTAGTCGTTCACGGCAGAGAAAAATTGGACGAGGCGGGTTTGGGTGATGTGACTGATTTGGCGGTTTTGTCAGATGGCAAAGTGGAACTGACTACTTTAGACCCCCAAAAGGTAGGATTGACACCAAGTGCGATCGGCTCGTTAAAAGGCGGAAATGTTGAGGAAAACGCCGAGATTTTGCGGAACGTTTTGCAAGGCAAAGGTACGCCCGCACAAATGGATGTTGTAGCTTTGAATGCGTCTTTGGCTTTTCAGGTGGGAGGTGCAATTCCTATGGGTTCTCACGCAGCAGGAGTTTCTATGGCTAAGGACATTTTATTGAGCGGCGAATCTTGGTTGAAGTTGCAGCAGTTGATTGAGTTTTTGAAATGAAGGAAGAGGGAAGAAGGAAGAAGGAAGAGGGAAGAAGTAAAGAAAAATTTAGAATGCCAAAATCTTCCCGCTCAAACCGTCTAAAACTCAGCCTTCTGCATTCATACTTTTTCAAGTTGGGAAACTTTTTTCTCTTTTCTCTTCTTGTTGGTTAGTCAAAAAAATCCTTCTTCCTTCTTCCTTCTTCCCTCTTCCCTCTTCCTTCTGTTTAAGAGCGCGATCGAAATTCAATGACATCTTGTTTAATAGTCACATCTTTATTACCAAAAAAGTCGTGACCCAACAGTCCGATATCTAGCGACGGCGAGACGGCCACAACTACATTGTTAACCGCCAAACCACCTGCTTCAATAGAAGTCAAGCGACCGAGGGGAAAAGTAGCCACTCCGTTGGGAGTTTGTGCTTGCACTGTTCCCTGAAGAACCACGCCCAAGGCTTTAGCCATTGCTGGTGTAATTACTGTGCCACTAGCTCCAGAATCTACCATCATCTCGAACTTTTGTTTGCCGTTAAACGTGACTTCTATGACGGGGATATTAGCCTCTCGGCGTTTGATTTTTGCCTGAAATACTCCCGACTTTGCCGCCGCCGAAGTGGTGGGAGTCAATTCTGCGGGGAGAAAACCGCAGACTGATTGGCTGAGGTTGACGGTTCGGCCTGACGAGCTCCGCATGAAGCATCCCTCACTTTCTTGAGCCACTGCTCGCGAGGAGTTGGCAACAGTCCCTACTAAAATTGAACTGCTCAGAGAAATAACTGTTGTTACAACCAGTAACGGTTTGCACAGTTTTTGAGAGTTCAGTAGATGCTTGTATAAGTTTGAGAGTAAAGGCAAGGGAGATTTACTAGCCATAGTTTCGTTAAACGCTGTAGCTCGATCGTAACAGCGACAACTGCCTTTTGGTATAGATTTGGTATAGATAGAGAATTTCCGCCCGCCTCCTAAGCTGCTGGCAGATAAATTGCTGGCGCGGGGGGAGATGGAAAATTTGCACTTGTTGCAGCTTTTTGATGATCTGTTGCTTCTGCCTCGGGCATAAGTGCCTTCCTTTCCCGAACCCTTGCACAAATTCAAATAATATCTGTATATTGCCGACTAGCATCAAATCCCTGGCAGTGGTAAGAATGAAACCAAACGAAAGTTATTAAGGATGCCATGTCACTTTCAACTGCACAACCCGCTCTCCTAGTCCTGGCTGACGGTACTGCTTACCGCGGCTGGTCGTTTGGCGCTGACGCCACCGTCGTTGGCGAGGTAGTATTTAATACGGGAATGACGGGCTACCAAGAAGTATTGACCGATCCCAGCTATTGCGGTCAAATTGTAACTTTTACTTATCCAGAATTGGGCAATACCGGGGTAAATATCGAAGACGAAGAATCCTCGCGCCCACAAATTCGAGGTGCGATCGCCCGGAACGTATGCAGCCGCCCCAGCAACTGGCGCTGCTCGCAATCTCTGCAAGACTACCTAAAACAGTACGATATCCCCGGCATTTACGGGATCGACACCCGCGCCCTCACTCGCAAAATTCGCACGGTGGGAGCGATCAACGGTGGCATTTCGACCACGATTCTCGACCAGGCGGAACTTTTGGAGCAAGTGCAAGATGCCCCCAGCATGGACGGGCTGAATCTGGTGCAGGAAGTCACGACTCGCGAGGTTTACGAGTGGTCTGAAGCCACGGACTCGGTTTGGGAGTTCAGTCCTACAGTCCAACCTGCTAACGGCAAAATGTGGACGGTGGTAGCGCTAGACTTTGGGATCAAGCGCAACATCCTGCGGCGTCTGGCGAGTTACGGGTGTCGGGTCATCGTTGTCCCCGCTGACACGTCGCCGGAGGCAATCCTCAAATACAACCCGGACGGCATTTTTCTGTCCAACGGCCCCGGAGATCCGGCGGCGGTAACGGAAGGGATCGCTACTGCAAAAGCTTTGTTAAAGTCGGACAAACCCGTATTCGGCATCTGCATGGGACACCAAATTTTGGGACTTTCCTTGGGTGCAGAAACTTTTAAACTTAAGTTCGGCCATCGAGGATTGAATCATCCAGCGGGTTTAACTGAGCAAGTAGAAATTACTAGCCAAAATCACGGTTTTGCGATCGACCCCGATTCGCTAGCCCCCGAAGTAGAAATTACTCATCTCAATTTGAACGATCGCACCGTAGCCGGATTGAAGCACAAAACTCTGCCACTGTTCTCAGTGCAGTACCACCCAGAAGCCAGTCCGGGCCCGCACGACGCGGACTATTTATTCGATCGATTCGTGCAGTCAATGCGAGACAATCAGAAAGTAGCCACCAGTAAATAGTCCGCAGTCAGCAGTCAACCGCTAATGACTGCTGCCTCAAAAAAACTAAAAACCGCTGACAAAAAAAACTGTAGACAAAAGACCAAAAAACTCCTATAATGAAGCCTCGACTTTAAGCCATATCTAGCTAGGAGGGTGTCATTCCTGAGTCATTGACCCTGACCGTTAGCCTCAGAGGCACTCGCGAAGTCAGGAATAACTGTCAGTTATTTCGCCTGACGGGCCTGCTGGACGCTTTTTCTGAGGCCACTTTTCGGAAGGTAATAAGCAAATGTATTGACGAGGGCCCAAAACACGTAATTTTGGACTTGTCTCAGATAGACTTTGTGGATAGTTCAGGCTTGGGCGCACTTGTGCAACTTGTCAAAAAAGCCCAAACCTTGGAGGGGACATTGCAAATTGTCTCAAATCCCCGCGTAACTCAGACTGTTAAACTGGTTCGCTTAGAGAAATTTTTGTCTTTGCAGCCTTCGGTTGATGAGGCGGTAAAAAACGTCAAGGATGCTTGACGCCAAAGTGAGTTAAATTAGCTATCCGGTTCTCAACGCTGGATAGCAAATTTTTATTTTTGTGCAGGTAAAACAATACCGATTTTCCCCGAAGCTGCGACACGCCCCAGCCGCTATTTCCCCGATGCTTAGAGTTTCGGTGGATGGGCAGTAAAATATGTGTGGCAAACACGCGGAAAAATGGTATAAAAATTAGAGCATCCCGCTTTGGTAGAAAGCCTTTTTTAGGAGTGCGATCGTCACGCAAAGCTTTGCCTATATATCTCGTTTCGCGATCGGACAGCGAACACTCCTGTGAAAGCTATAATTGCTGAAGTAACGAAAGACGAAATAACTAAGTGACTAGAAAAACCAAGCTGTGCGGAAGTTTTATTTAAAAAAGTATGTCGCCGATCGCAGATGACGGGCTCAAACTGAGTCTGACGGATATCAGTTTAAATCGAGTGCATCCTGCGAGGGCTACACCAGCAGAAATAGAAAGAATTTCGCCCGCAGCCTGGGCATATTTGGGAGATGCAGTGTACGAACTCTACGTTCGGAGTTCCTACTTAGTCCCACCCAAAAGATTGCAAGCTTATCACGAATTAGTCGTGGGGCAAGTACGAGCAGAAACTCAAGCGCGTCATTTGCGATCGCTCTCTCCTTACTTGAACAGTACAGAATTAGCAATTGTCAAGCGCGGCCGCAATGCTGCAGCGGGCCGTTCTAAACGAGCAGATCCAGAGATATACCAACAAGCCAGCAGCTTAGAAACCTTGGTCGGATATTTGTATCTCACCGATCCCGAAAGATTGACCGAACTTCTGGCACTTTTAGATCTTGAGACTTAAAGGATGTAGCAGTTAAGAGTTGGGCATGGGGCGGGAGGAATTAACCATCCTGGCACGGCTAACATAAAACCGCAAAAATCTCGATCGGCAAAACAGGATTTATCCGTTATTAACTAGCAATTTGAACACAGCAAAATCCTTGCTCCCTCCCTAGAATATCTCAAATCTCAAAGCCCAAAGATTGCTCCCTCAATCAAGAATCTCACATCTACAATCTACAATCGATTAGCCTTCAGCCAAAACGTTTTGACCACAAGAAACCAATGAGAAAATTTACCAGACCCAACTCCTCGCGATCGAATTCCGACAGCAAGCCATTCAAAAGCGAAGGTCGCCGTCAGGACTCACAACCATCGTCTGCCCGCTTTGAACGCAAGCCCCGTCCCGAGACTCGCGGAGTAGACGCGCCTCAAAAGCGATCGACCTTCGCCCCGCAATCGCGAGAAATGCCCGTGAGAGCAATTTTCAAACGGAGAGTCGATTCCGACGGCCAACCATCCCTTCGCAGAAATAATACTTTCCAAGACAGAGACAGCAGCCCGCAGGAATCGAGGGGCAATTATTACCAAGACAGAGACAGAGATAGCAGCCCGCAGCCGGCCCGCAACAATTTCCGAGACAGAGACAGAGACAGCAGCCCGCAGCCGGCCCGCAACAATTT
>NZ_JAUBQX010000006.1:0-108579 GCF_036701505.1 Microcoleus sp. Pol11C2 | reverse complement strand
CAGCCGGCCCGCAACAATTTCCGAGACAGAGACAGAGACAGCAGCCCGCAGCCGGCCCGCAACAATTTCCGAGACAGGGACAGCAGCCCCCAGGAATCCAGGGGCAATTATTACAAAGACAGAGACAAAGACAATAGCCCGCAGGAATTCCGGGGCAACCATTTCAGAGACAGAGACAAAGACAGAGACACTCGCCCTGTTGACAGTGCCTCAAATACAGTCGTGCAACCAGACGCAGACACAGACGACATGATTTACGGCCGCCATGCGGTGCAAGCAGCTTTAGAAACAAACCAAGTCCTCAACCGGATCTGGGTTGTTCCGCACCTGCGCTACGATCCCCGCTTTCATAGCTTGCTAACCGAAGCCAAGGCCAACGGCAGCATCATTGACGAAGTTGACGATTTGCGCCTCGACTACATCACGCGCAAAGCAAACCACCAAGGCGTAGCCGCTCAAGTATCAGCCTACGAATACCTGGATTTGAGCGAACTGATCGCGAAGGCTAAGTCGGCTTGCGAAGATCCAGTAATTGTGGTAGCAGAAGGACTCAACGACCCGCACAATCTAGGGGCGATCATTCGCACCGCAGAAGCATTGGGCTCTCAGGGCATGGTGATTCCGCAGCGGCGCGCTGTTGGTATTACCTCGGCAGTAAGAAAAGTGGCAGCAGGGGCATTGGAAAGCCTGCCCGTGGCCAGGGTTGTCAATCTTAATCGGGCGCTGGAAGAACTGAAAGAGGCTGGATTCTGGATTTATGGCACTGCAGCAGGCGTCGGTCAATCTATAGAGACAGTCAAGTTCTCCGGACCCACTGTTTTAGTGGTGGGTGGTGAAGCTGACGGTTTGAGCCTTTTGATACAGCGCGGATGTGACGGATTAGTTTCAATTCCTTTAAGGGGCCATACTCCTAGCCTGAATGTCTCGGTAGCAACGGGGATGGCTTTATACGAAATTTACCGTCAGCGCGGGCCCAAAAAGTTTCACGTACACGGCTCGTAAAGGTGCTTGAAAAAAAGAGCACAACAGAGTAGTTTATTGTGAATGCTGCCCAGAATGGATCAGCACCACACCCGGAACAAGTAAGGAGAGCCGATCGACTGTCGTTACTTGTTCAGGCGAAAGTAGAAGGGGCCAGCCCCCCAGGTTCAAACAGGAATTCGACACCAATCTATTTAGATATCAGCTTTAAATAGGTTTGGATCGGTTCTTGGCAGCAGTCAGCCACGTGTAAATAACAACAGCCTAGGCGTGTTCGCAGCACCCTGAAAACACCGTCAAATACATTAGAAAAGCAGATGAAAGAATTCTTGATTAGCTTGCTCAACTTTTTCGGATTGGCTTGGTGGGTTGAAGTTAAAACTTCAGCGCCGCGGTGCATTTACTATTTTGGCCCGTTCTTAACCGATGGAGAGGCGGAAGCTGCAAAAGCAGGATATGTAGAAGACATAGAAAATGAAGGGGCAGAAGGTGTTAGTGTTTCGATTCAGCGCTGCAAACCAATTACTTTAACTGTTGCAGAAGATTTGGGAAAGCTTGGTGATGGAGGGCTGTGGCCGGTTTTGAGCGGTCAGTAGAAGCAGGGGGAATTTTGAGTTTTGAGAGGGCTACGCTTCCCTCGCAACGCTGTGCGGTTTTGAGGTGTGAGTTATAACTTCAAAACTCTTGAGTGTTGGGTAATAAATTGCTTGTGACAAACTCAAAACTCAACACTCGCAATTGTCAACTGCTTCGGGGTGACTCTCAATCCAGCGATCGATGTCTGCGAGTACCCGATCGGGAATTTCCCAAGGAAACAAGTGGGCTGTATTGGGATAGCACTGCCACTGACAGTCGTGCAGGTGGCGGGCGGTTTCTAAACTGGATGCTGAGGTGATGTGCCGATCGCCCTCTCCGGCCAACACCAAGCAGGGACATTGAATGTCGCCCAGGTGCATCAGTCGATCGTATCCAGCCCTCAGAGCGGTATTTAACGCCTTGGTTGCCGTGTTGGAAGTCTTGAGGTAAGCGGTGGTACCTGCCTGTGCTAAGTAGCGGTAAGGGGTGGCTGTATGCTGCTGTATCAAGTAGCGAAAGAGCGATCGCCTAGCAAAAGTATCAATATTCCACTGCCAACCGGGTATCGCCCAATTGATAATTCCGGCTAAACCGGTGTAAAGGTTATCTTGCCAAGAGATGGGAGGGTGACTTCCTCGCGGTTTGGCTGCGGATGCAAGTAGAATCAAACCAGTGACTCGCTGGGGATATTTCATGGCTAATTCCAGGGCTAAAATCCCTCCCAAAGACCATCCGATCACCAAACACCGATCGACTCCTAATCTGTCTAATAGTGCTTCTAAATCGACCAGATGATCGGTCATTTCAAAGAAAGTTGAGGTGCGGCTGTTGCCGTATCCGCGCAAGTCTGGGGCGATCGTTTGGAAGCGTTTTGATAGGTGTTCTGTGAACACCGACATACAATCGCCGGAACCTGGATGGCCGTGCAAGCAGAGAATGGGAAATCCTTTGCCTTTGACCGAAACGCTGAGTTGTTGATGCGGCATTTTTTAACTGTTTGGGCGGTGCGTTGTCCCCCGCTATAAATTGTATATTCCAGCGATTAAAAGTTGGGGTTTCTGACTATGTAATCGGCAATTTTAGAAATAGACTGGCGCATTTGTAGCTCGCCGCTGCGGCTGTCAATCACAGTAATCACATAGGCCTCGTCGTCAACGCTCATCGCTAAAGTTGTGCCGAGTACCCGAGAATTTTGGCCTGTTTTTTCGCCCAACCACTGAGCTTTAGTTCCTTCCAAGGCGGCAAATCCCAGAGCGTGATCGTACTGGCGGTTGAGAGTTTCTATTAATAGTTTAGCACCCGGTGTTTCGCCGTTGTAAATTTGCACCATCATTTCGGTTAGTTCGTTAGCAGTCAGGCGGTTGCGACCAGAACCGGGGTTGGAGGGCATAATTCTTTCCCCCATCAACTTGAAGTTGACGCGGGTGACTTCGTAGCCGCTATTATCTAAATATTGATTGATGTAATCCGATCCCAAATAATCGATTAGTTGATTGGTGGCGATATTGCTGCTGCGATAGATCATTTCTTCTAACAGTAGCTGTAGCGGGTAATTGCGATTGGACCTAATCTTTGCCGATGCGTCTTCGGTGAAATTACCGCGACTGACTAATACTTCCTGATTCAGACTAATTTTTTCTTTTTCGACTTTTTGCATCAGGGCAACAGCAATCGGCAATTTAATTAAGCTGGCTGGACTGGCTGGAGGTACATCGCCCCGCAGGTTTACGCATTCTCTATAAAGGTTGCAAACACCGATCGAAGCTTGAGCTGACAAACCGCTTTCTCGGGCAAGCGCACCCAAAAAATCAGATTTTGCTTGCTGCACTTGAAAGGTTGCTGCTGTTAAATTTTCCCGGTATTCTTGAGTTTTTGAGGCAGTGAGCGAAGCTAAAAATGAATTTTGAGGAACTTCCTGCAAGTTGTTGAGCGCCTGATGCCAGAAAAATTGAGTTTGCTGCGAAGATTCGATCGACTTATTTTGCTGCCGTTGAGTTTCTACGGCTCGGTTGGCTAAACGGACTGCTTGCTGTAAGTCGTCCTTAGCCCTCTGTTCTACTAATATTTGAGCTTCCACCGCTTGCAACTGCTGTAGCAGTTGTTCTTGAGGATTGGCGGCAACGGGAACTAAGCGCGAGAGCAGGGTTGGTTCTGGGGAGGGAGAGGGGGGTTGTTCTAATTCGGTGATCAGCCGATCGCGAGTTTTGTAGAGTTCGTCTAGGGAACGCGGGTTAGATGATTGAGAAAATGAACTTGCGATGGTTAACATCTGAACCAGTCCGATGCCGGCTACTACTGCCGCCATCTTGTTGGCGATCGACAAAAAACACCTGATATCTCGCATCTTTAACATCCTCAACACCACCACATTCAATATAAGCAGCTCTTGTTACATCAGTCAAATGGTTTGAGATTTTAGATGGGAGATTTTAGATTGAAGAACAACTCTAAAATCTCAAATCTCAAATGGTTTTAATCACGCCAATGTGGCAAAATAACCAAGATAAAGGGAGCGATCGCACCAAAGCAATCAACCCCCTTTAAATATTGGGAACTATCTACTTTTTGCGCCGCCGTCGCCAGTCAGCACCCAACCGCTTGAGGTAATCCCAGCCGCGTTGGGGCCAGACATGATCGCTACCGATTTTTTCGGCAATCCAGCGAGCTACTTTGGGGCCTGTCCAGTCTCCGCCGTCGGGGGCAGGGCCTTGCAGCGCTTGTCGCAGTTCTTCTTGCTCTTCAGGATTCAGCAAGGATTTCGCAGGAGGGGGCTGGCGGTCTCCGCTGCGATTTCTCACAGAGTTAGGCCCTTCTCGGTTGTAGCGCTGGACAATTTCTTTGGCGTAGTCGTAGTTGAGGCCTACGACTTGGGCTGCTTGTTTGATAGTCCAATTTCTGGAAACTAAGAGCAGCAAGTGCCAGCGGCGCGACTCTGTGGTGTTTTGTGCCTGCCGGTAGCGAATTTTGAGTTCCTCTGCCGTCAGGTGGGATTCTAAGTGAGCTTTAGGTGGCATTCCTCCAACGGGGCATCGGGAACTTCTTACCATATATCTTTGGTTTTGGGGATAATTCCGGATGAAATTATTTTCCTGGGGATCGTTCGGACAAATAAGTAGCTTTTTTTACCCCAGATGCACGCAGCTAGTCGCACTTGAGGAAGGACTGCTGTTTTTTTGCAGGTGCGCGCAACAAAAGACCTCGGCGTGGCGGTGAGCGTTTCGAGCTTTTTTGTGAACCCCAGATTTCTGACAGGCTTTTTGACCTCTGGCACAATGGGGGTGTATCAGAAAAGGTCGATCGCTATTTTCTTCGACCATCGCGCAGACGCCATTAATTCACTCGGATGACTGATAACTTTCATTCAGTTGACAGTTGACAGTTGACAGTTGACCTGGGATAGCGACCTCTACCTGGAAGGAAGAGGATGGGAGTAATGAATAGTCTTCTTTTAATTTCTCCCTACAAGGGTCCCGGCTTTAAACCAATTTTTATTGGTAATTTTTGGCTCAAAAATTTCCTTTCATAATATGGTTATAATTATTAGGGGATGTGCTGCCATTATCTAATATTTTATTTTTCGTATTTTTTTGTTTGGAGTTGATTCGTGGATAAGCAGGAGGCGAGTAATCTCGTAAAAAATCAGCTACAGATGCTTCAAAATATGTCTTTAAAAATAAATTATCTCTCACAAAACAGGTAAAATATTATTAGTATATATTTAATATTATCTGAATATTTGCCGGAATAAAGCAGTAATTATCGGGGATTAGTGTATTTTGAGACAATCTTTTTATAGCAAATCCTGGGTTGCATCGAAGAGAACCTGGGTTATAATATTTGATAATTTAGATGACCGAATTGGGAATGACTGATTTCCTAATGAGTGTGATCTTGCATACACATTCTTGGAGACAGAACTTAATTATGTAGAGACCAGATTGCACACCTTACCCCTTACTCATATAAATCTCGCGTCAAACAACTTTTGGCATCAGTCCTGATACACTTGCATACTTGGTTTGTTAAAAGATTAGGTAAAAAATTCGATCGCTATTTTGTGTTCTGTGGGATTTGGGGAATTTAATCTATTGTAGATAAAATGACCGATAGCGCCTTAGCGGAACCCTCTTCGAGACTCGAACTTTCGCCACAAAAATAGCAGACTTTGCCTTCGGGCTGTAAGCAGGTACAATTGCCAGTTATATTAACTGTATTGTCTCAAAGTAGAAATGATAAAGGTACGAGCATGGCATCCATCCGCGAGTTGCACCGACAACTGGTCAATAAAGAACGCTCTGCTGTGGAAATTACTCAAGAAGCATTAGACCGAATTACCCAGCTAGAGCCGAAGTTGAAAAGCTTTCTGTGCGTGACGGCAGACAGCGCATTGGCGCAGGCCCATAAAGTGGATGCCCAAATCGCAGCCGGAGAGCAAATTGGCCTGTTGGCCGGCATCCCGATCGCCGTTAAAGATAATATGTGTACCGAGGGCGTTCCCACAACCTGCGCCTCTCGGATTTTGGAGAATTTTGTGCCTCCCTACGATGCAACCGTCGTCTCCAAACTCCAAGCAGCCGGTGCGGTGATTGTGGGTAAGGCGAATATGGACGAGTTTGCAATGGGGAGCTCGACAGAAACTTCTGCCTATCAAGTTACCGCGAATCCTTGGGACTTGGAGCGCGTGCCCGGAGGGTCTTCTGGCGGCTCGGCCGCAGCAGTGGCCGCTGGAGAATGCGTCGTGAGTTTGGGTTCGGATACTGGGGGCTCGATCCGCCAACCTGCTGCTTTTTGCGGGTTGGTGGGGCTGAAACCGACTTATGGGTTGGTTTCTCGCTACGGTTTGGTGGCCTATGCTTCTTCTCTCGATCAAATAGGGCCCTTTGGTCGGACTGTTGAGGATACGGCGATTTTGTTGGGGGCGATCGCCGGTTACGATCCGAGAGATTCCACGAGTCTGAATGTCCCAATTCCTGACTACGCTCAAGCTTTAAGACCCAGTTTGCGACCGAAGGGTCAGATTAGAATTGGTGTAATTAAAGAAACTTTTGGTGTAGGGCTGGACTCGGGGGTTAAAGACGCTGTTACTAAGGCGATCGAGCAATTTCAACAATTGGGCGCAGAAATTCAAGTCATTTCTTGTCCCCGCTTCCGCTACGGTTTGCCCACTTACTACATCATTGCTCCCTCGGAAGCTTCGGCAAATTTGGCGCGATATGATGGAGTCAAGTACGGCTTCCGGTCTCCAGACCCCGATAATCTTTTGGATATGTATGCCAAAACCCGCTCTCAAGGGTTCGGTGCGGAAGTTAAACGCCGGATTGCGATCGGCACTTACGTATTGTCGGCTGGATATTACGATGCCTATTATCTAAAAGCTCAAAAAGTTCGGACTTTGATTAAAGAAGACTTTGAAAAAGCTTTTTCTCAAGTTGATGTTTTAGTCTGTCCCACTGCTCCTACTACCGCATTTAAGGCAGGCGAAAAATTCAATGACCCCCTGAGTATGTATTTGTCAGATTTGATGACTATTCCCGTGAATCTTGCTGGTTTGCCAGCTTTGAGTTTGCCCTGCGGATTTGATGATAAAGGACTGCCCGTGGGTATACAACTGATTAGTAATGTTTTGCAAGAATCTCGGTTGTTTCAAGTGGCTCACGCTTACGAACAGTCTACGAATTGGCACTTACACCACCCGGAATTGCATTAATTTTTGAAAATCGGCGGAATGCTGCGGCGGAAGTTAGTAATCGATCTTGGCTAATTGTCTGAATTAATTATTTGCCATTAGCTTTTGAGCGATCTCTACTTTCCCGCGTGCTCTATCTATGAACAATTTGCTAGTATTCCTTTTGTCTAAATCGCTAATAGCTTTTGGGATAGTTTTTGCCGTTGCTTATTCTGCTGCTTGTGTATTCCTATTTGTAGCGCAAGGTAAGTTTATCTTTTTTCCTGCGCGGGCGATCGAAACTACGCCAGATGATTTTCAGTTGAAATATCAAGATGTTTGGCTGCCAATTCCAACTAAAACAGGCGCGGTGGACAGCGTGCACGGGTGGTGGATTCCTGCCTCGGAAAATCCCCCCAGCCCCCCCAAAGCTTGGGGTGGAGCAAGAAAGGGGGAGTCGTTTCTGGCGACGGCCCGAAGTGACAAACAGGCCATCGCTGCGGTTCCCGCGCTTAACAAGGGGCTAGGGGGGGTAGTTTTGTACCTGCACGGTAATGCTTCAAATGTGGGAGCAAATGTCGAACACGCTCATCGATTTCATCGGTTAGGTTTGTCGGTATTTGTGATGGATTATCGTGGTTATGGAAAAAGCCAGGGCGATTTTCCGAGTGAATCTCAGGTTTATGAGGATGCTCAACTTGCTTGGGATTATTTGGTGAAACAGCGGGGGATTAACCCGAATCAAATTTATCTCTACGGTCATTCTTTGGGAGGGGCGATCGCGATCGATCTAGCGGTGCGTCACCCGGAGGCTGCGGGGTTAATAGTAGAAGGCTCTTTTACTTCGACGCGGGCGATGGTTAATTTCCAAAAAGGGCTGTTTTGGATGTTTCCGATCGATTTTTTGCTGACACAGCGGTTTGATTCTCTTTCAAAAGTCGATCGCCTGCAAATGCCGGTGCTCTTTATTCACGGGACTGCTGACAATGTAGTTCCTGTAGAAATGAGCAAAAAACTGTTTGATGCAGCACCTGAGCCCAAACAGCTTTACATAGTTCCTGATGGAGGTCACACTAATGTGGCGCAGATCGGGGGCGCAGAATATCTGCAAATACTGAGCCAATTTTTAGGTTCTTCAAAGTAGATAAAAGCTATTGGCGGTAACAGGTTAAGTTTGATATCTGTACCGCCTGCTCGCTCTTCTCACTGTACATATCTAAAGCAGAGAAGTTATCCCGATGATATCGCTTAGTAAAACCTTAATACATTCAGCCACCAGTCATTTAAGGCATAGCAATAATTGCAGTAATTGTTCGTGCTTATAGGTTGTTCTTTCTTAACTTCGCAGCCTCGCCGAGATGTTTTTCTGTTCGGCATCCGGGCGCCGCAGAGATTGGCATCTGTGAGATTAGCTTTGTTCAATCTCGCATCCCTCAAGTCGGCAGATCTAAGGTCGGCACCGCTGAGATTTGCACCGCTTAAATCGGCTTCTTGGAGGTCGGCACCCCTGAGATTTGCACCGCTTAAATCGGCATTTCTCAGGTCGGTTCTACTTAGTTTAGCGGCGCTCAAATTACTGCATTTTAAATTAGCCAACTGGAGCGATGCGTCTCGCAGAAAACTCTCGCTGAGGTTGGCATTTTCTAAGTTGGCTCCCCTGATGTCTGCCCTGCTCATGTCTGCTTTGCTGAGGTCGGCGTCAGCCAAAAAGGCGTTTCTCATGTTGGCGTTGTTTAAATTAGCTTCCATTAAGTCAGCCGCAGTCAAGTCGGCATCAACTAAGTCAGCCCTGCTGAGAGTGGCGCGGCTCAAGGAAGCGCCAAACAAATCTGCACGGCTCAAGGAAGCGCCAAATAAGTCGCATCCGGGACATCCTCTGGTTTCTAGCAGCCGCTTGACTAGAGACAGATTTTGAGCTTGTAAGGGAAGTGCGGCGCAAAATGGGAGTAGCATTATCGCTGCAGTCAGAATTTTCAGTTTGATTTTGGTCATAGTCTGGGTAAGTCCTGTAACTGCCTTTCATCACCGATTTGTCTGCTGGACTTACGTGCGGGAGACCAAAAACCCGGTTTCCTCGTTAATTCCTCGCTGTCAAACCCAATATTCTAAGCAGAAACTGGGTTGTTTGCGTAAGTCCTAGTCTAGTGGATGGACGTGAATCGACGGTGTAAGGTTCGTAGGCGTAAGCCGGGGCGTAGCCATCGCACTCACGGATATTACTTAGGGGTTGGGGATGAAAGCCCGCACATCAAGGCTCCGTGGCAGCGAACGGCGAACGGCCGGAGGCGCTAAATACCAGGGATTCTGGAGCTGGCGACGGCTGCGACAAGTGGCCGACTCCTACAACGGATAAGTATTTGTAATCGATGCAGTTGGATTTAGCTGCCGAGGGCGATCGTTCTCCGTACAGGGGATAGGTAAATAAGCCAATTGGCTTAGACTCTTAAGACATATTGCTGATGCGCTGCCTTCTCTAAAAAAGATAGCATTTTTGTATGATCCCCGAAATAATACCGAGCAAGCAAGTATAAAAAAAGTACCAAATGTCTCGGCGGGTGGGAAAATAGGGTACAGCTAATACTTTCAAACGAGGAAAATAGATGTCGAACAGCATAGATCAACTTGCAGAAGGCGGCAGGGGGATCAAACTCATGTGGCAGATTGCAGACGAGATCAGTTACACCCGGACTCTCGACAATCGAAATTGTTTGTCCCTGAGCAAAAGTTACGCAGTAGAAGGTCGCAATCGCTCCCAAAATATAAAAAAAGCTAGCGTTTTAGATGGGTTAATGAATTTATTAAACACCTGGGATTGGCAAACTGAAACAGAGCAGGAAGAAGAACTGCATGAAACTTGTATTCAACATATTAGCCTGCAAGTCAACACAGATGTCAATGCTTTAACTCAAGTTTTGTTGTGGTTTGAACAGTTGAAATATATATCGCTCCCCAATGAGGTTTGGTGTAAGTTTCAGTTGGCGTTGGCTGAAGGTTTCACTAATGCAGTTCGCCACGCTCACAAAAATCTGCCAGTAGAAACTCCTGTTCAACTGGAAATTAGGGTGTTTAACGGACGGTTGGAACTCAAAGTTTGGGATTGCGGCCCGTGTTTTGATTTTGATGCTAAGCTGAAAGAAATTCTGGCAGCAGATAGAAATAACGGCTTGGATTTAGAGGTTTTGAACGATGCTTGCTTGATGCCTAGCAGACAGAAAACTGTGGAACAGTCTCTATTTCTAATTGCTGGGTAGCTTTGGAGTGAGGGACAATTAAGAGACTGGCACGGTGAAAAATGTGTTATGCTAAAAACGGTGTTAGGGGAAAAGTTACGGGTTTTGTCTCCGCGTGGGTGAGGGTTTTTGAATAACGCCAACCTGCTGCGGCTTGGGTTAAGAGCTATGGTCTTGGGTGATTCTATACCGGTTCGATAGAAACGGGTGCATCTGTCTAATTAAATATTAAAAACTAAACATTACAAAGTTAAAAAATATTCACACTAATTTTTGACTTTTTAACTTATCATAGTATCTGGTCGCTCGCCCATTACTAATGATTTCCAAAGAAACTTTATTTGTTCTGTCTCTATTTCCCTACTTGGGATTTCTCTGGTTTTTGACTCGCTCGGGAAAAACACCCCGTTTAGCTCTGATGGGATTTTACGGCACTCTCGTTTTTGTGGCTGTGACGATTCCCGCCGCAATTTACGCAAAAGTTGCCTACAACGAATCCTTAGCAAATGTCGATTGGCTGCACGGTTCTGCGGAATTATTCTTAACACTTGCCAATATTTTATTAGTTTTAGGCTTTAGAGAAGCGGTGATTAAAGCCAAAGCATCGTCACAGAAGGGCGGCGAGGAGCAAGAGTGTCTTTTAGATGGGGGAGAATAGCCGGGATCGTCTCAGTGTTGTATTTACTCTGGGCATAAATGCTCCAGAATAGCCGTAGTTAACAGTTAACTGTTGACATACCAGTTTGTGAGCCGCCAACCTGCAAAATTTGAGGAAAGCATTAGAATATATGGAAACTCACATCAAGCACTTCTAGTGTCCTCACCTGGGTTTCTTGCCACGGGCTCAACCTGAGAGCCGAGATTTTGGGTCAAGAAAGCGAGTTTCTCAGGTATTATCGAGAATGGTGCTCTGGGCGTGAGTGGAAACAGACTACCATGTTGCTAAGTTTAGCTGTGGTGGGAATCTCCAGGCCGGAAAAAAGATGAGCTATTGCCTCAATCCCCATTGCCAAAAGCCGCAGAATGCTGACTCAACCAATTTTTGTCTGGCGTGCGGCTCTAAATTGCTACTGAAGGAGCGTTACCGCGCCATTCAGCCTATCGGTGAAGGAACATTTGGCAGAACGTTTTTAGCTGTCGATGAAGATAGGTTGAAAACTCCCTGCGCCATCAAACAATTTTTCCCCCAAGTTCAAGAAAAAGCTGAATTAGAAAAGGCAACTGCACTGTTCAAACAAGAAGCTCACCGGTTGCACGAACTCGGAGAACACCCGCAGATTCCCAGTTTGCTGGCTTCTTTTGAACAAGCAAAACGTCTGTATCTTGTGGAAGAGTTAATCGAGGGAAATAATTTGTTTCAGGAGTTGCAGCAGCAGGGAGCTTTTAGCGAGGAACAGATTTGGGAATTGTTGATCAATTTGTTGCCTGTTTTGCAATTTGTTCACGAGCAGCAGGTGATTCATCGAGATATTAAGCCGGAAAATATTGTGCGGAGAACTCCCCAAACCATGCGGGCGGCGGGATATCCCAGCTCGACTCCTGGTAAACGAAAAGGAGGGGCAAATTTACCTCAATCTTCTGCTGGTATGAAACGGCTAATTGTCGCTGAATCTCCTGCTGTACAGGGGAAGGCCAGGGGGGGTCAGTTTGTGCTAGTAGATTTTGGAGTTGCTAAGCACATTACCGGCCTTTCTGAGGCGCAAACTGGGACGATAACTGGAACTGCGGGCTATGCGCCGATCGAACAAATTCGCAGCGGCAAGGCGTATCCGGCGAGCGACCTTTACAGTTTGGGCGTTACCTGCATTCACCTGCTAACTGGGGCGGTATTGAAGGATTTGTTCGATGCTTTGGAATGCAAATGGATTTGGCGATCGCACTTGGCGCAAAAAGGCATAAAAGTCAGCCATAAATTAGCAACTATTTTGAATAAATTGCTCAAAGATTCGGTAAGAGAGCGATATCAATCCGCTACTGAAGTGTTGCAAGAATTGGTAAATGTTGGGCAATATCCCCGCTCTCAAATCAGTTATAATTCGCCCACCCAAATAGCTATTAATTCGCCAGTAACTAACTCGCAGACCAATACAGCAACCGCCGTCTCGGCCGCGCCGCCCCAGAAGATTCATGTTGTGCCATCCGCTGGCAATCCGAGGTTATTGTCGTCTAATAACTGGCGGTGCGAGCGCATTCTCCAGGGCCATTCAGCCCCGGTTAATGCTGTGGTTATTAACCCTCAAGGTAATATTCTCGCGAGCGCCAGCGACGATAAAACAATTAAGCTGTGGAACCTGCAAACAGGTGAATTCATCCATACTTTTTTCGGCCATTCCGCAACGGTTGATGCTGTGGCAATTAGCCCAGACGGGAGAATGATGGTTAGCGGCAGTTTTGACAGAAAAGTCATTGAGTGGAAGCTGGATAAAAAGGCGATGATTCGCGAATTTTACAGCGATTTTGGTTCGCCGTACAGTCATCGCTACGGCTCCGTGTATTCGGTGGCTTTTAGTTGCGACTCTGGAGCGATTGCGAGTGCCAGCGGCGACAAGAGTATTAAATTGTGGAACCAGCGCAACGGAGAATTGGTTCAAAAACTTTCGGGACATTCTGACAAGGTTTTATCTGTTAGTTTTCGCCCTCAAAGTATGATGCTTGCCAGCGGCAGTGCTGACACCACTATCAAGATGTGGCTTGTAGGTATTGGGGAGAGTGTACGGACTTTTGTCGGTCATTCAGATTGGGTTTATGCGATCGCATTTAGTCAAGACGGCAAAACGATTGTCAGTGGAAGTGCCGACGCTACTGTTAAATTGTGGAATGCCGATACAGGGGAATTAATTAATACTTTGAGCGGGCATTCTGATGCGGTGATTTCGGTGGCGATTAGTCCAGATCGCGAAACTATGGCTAGCGGCAGTCGAGACGGTACGGTTAAACTCTGGAACCTGGAAACAGGAGAATGTTTGTGCTCTCTTGCTGGGTGCAATCCGGTGGCTTTTAGTCCTGACGGTCAAACTTTAGTCACCGGTGGGGATGGCGGCGAAGTGCTAATTTGGCGGGCGTCTGTTTAGTTGGGCGAGATAATTGACGTACTTGTGAAGGCGATCAGTGTCAGTGTGCAGTAAACGACTGGCCCAAGAATGTACATTAAGTTGCGATCGCATTTCTCGAAACACCGCAGCATCCCCGCGATTGTGTAGAGGAAAAACCCAAGCATCAAATCCAGCCGACTTGAGACGGCTAACAGTTCCCTCGCCATCTTGAACCCACAATTGAGGGTTAATGCGAAGGGGTTGACAGGAATATTCACCGACAACAATTCCTCCCACAGAAACGCTAGCACCTTCTCCACGATTGGAAAGTTCTTGCAAAATAGCTTTGAGGGAATTGAGTTTTTTCCCGTCTTGTACTTGCTGCGGTGTCAGCTTGACAATCACCATTTCTAAAACTTCCACAGGTTTTGTCGATCGTACAATGTTGACTGGTTCCGCCGGCCAATGGTTATTTATTTCCGGTTCGACCCTCTCGATTTCCTCTGTAACCTGTACTGTTTCAACCGGCTTTGCAGTGTCTACAATTATCTGAATTTCCTCGCCATCTTTCTCAATTTTTCCACTAATCTGTAAGATAGCATTCTCTACAATGTAAGGTTTCACTTGTTCGTAAGCCTTGGGGAACACAACAGCTTTTATTTGATGTGTCAAATCTTCTAATTGCAAAATTGCCATCGCATCGCCTTTTTTTGTCACTACCATTTTGATAGCGCTGAGCATGACAATAACTGATACTTTCCCCTTTTTCTCTGCTAACTGTTCGAGAGTCACTACATCGGGGTCTGGGTTGGCTTGCAGGAGAAACTTTAGGGGATGTTCTGACACATAAAAGCCAAGCAGTTCTTTTTCTAAACGCAATTTCTCTTGTTTTTCAAAATCTTTTACCACTTTAGATTTTGGCGCAGACTCATAGGTATTGACCGACTTCCCGAAGCTATTCGCACCTAACAAGTCAAAAAGATTACCTTGGCCGCTTTCTCGGTCTCTTTTGCGCTCTTGGGCCCATTTAATCACCCCTTCGAGGTCGTGTACTAATTGATTGCGGTTGTTTTCAATTTTATCAAAAGCACCGCATTGAATTAATGCTTCTAAAGCGCGGCGGTTGACAGAATGAAGATTTACGCGATCGCACAAATCCGGCAGCGATTTAAACTTACCCCCTTCGTGCCTCGCTGCCAAAATATTTTCAATCGCCGCTTCTCCCACATTTTTAACAGCAGAAATCCCAAACAAAATTTTATCCTTTGCAGCTCCAGTCCTCTGTTTGGGAAGCGGTGTAAAAGTAAGTTCCGAGCTATTAACATCTGGCGGCTCAACCTCAATACCCAGCTTGAGACAATTGGCAATATATTTCTGTACTTTATCCTGATCGCCCCTGTTAGCAGTCAGCAGTGCAGCCATGTATTCTAGAGGATAATTCGCCTTTAAATAGGCAGTTTGATACGTGATATAGGCATAAGCCATTGAATGGGATTTATTAAAACAGTATTCAGCGAATTGCAGCATCTGCGCGAACAGTTTATCAGCAATTCTTTGACTGACTCCATTCTTAGTTGCGCCGTCGATAAACGTTTCTTTTTGCTTCTGCATTTCATCAGCTTTCTTCTTGCCCATTGCGCGCCGCAGCAAGTCAGCTTGACCCAAAGAATAGCCCGCCAAATCTTGAGCCATCCGCATAATTTGCTCTTGAAAACAAAGCGTTCCGTAAGTCTCTTTTAAAATCGGCTCTAATAGCGGATGATCGTACTCAACTGTTTTACCGTGCTTACAGTCAATAAACTGAGGAATCAAACCTGCATCCAGCGGGCCAGGTCGGTAAAGTGCCAAAATAGAAGAAATATCATCCAGACAGGAAGGTTTGAGTTTTTTCACTACATCCAGCATTCCAGAGGATTCTAACTGAAAAATACCTTCTAAATCTCCTCTTTCTAAAAGTCTATAAGTTTTATCTACATCATTTGGTAACTTTTTGATTCTGGCAAAAGCCTCTTGAGCTCTGCGCTCTATATCAGAAGGCAGCATTTCTGGATCGACTATTTGATTTTGGGTGTGCTTAATATAATCAACTGTTTTCTGGAGCGTTGTTAAATTTTTTAATCCCAAAAAGTCCATTTTCAGCAGCCCCAAAAATTCCAAATCTTCCATGAAATATTGGGTAATTACAGCACCCTCATTATTCTTTTGCAGCGGTACAATTTCATCCAACGGTTCTGAAGAAATTACCACACCGGCCGCGTGAACGCCATAGGTTTTGTTGGTTCCTTCAATGCGAATTGCCATGTCAATCCACTGACGAACAGGGACTTCTGTACCTGTTTCTTCATTAATGCAAATTGTCTTTTCATAGTTTTCTTTAAATTCCTGTGCAGGTGTGTCATCGGAAATCATTACTTTAAGTTTTTCCGGCTTTCCCCTGGACACGGGAATTAATTTTGCCATTTCGTCGGCTTTTTTGTAGGGAATACCTAACACTCTGGCAACATCTTTCAAAACAGCTTTTGATGTCATTCTGTTGAAAGTAATAATTTGCGCTACGCGGTCGCTACCATATTTTTCAGTAACATATTTAATCATGTCATCCCGCCTTTCTATGCAGAAATCGCTATCAATATCTGGCATGGATTTGCGTTCGGGATTGAGAAATCTCTCGAATAGTAGTCCGTGGTGTACGGGGTCTATATTGGTAATTTTGAGGACATAGGCAACTAGAGAGCCTGCGGCAGAACCGCGTCCTGGGCCTACTGGAATATTGTTATCTCTAGCATATTTTATGTAGTCCCAAACTACTAAAAAATATTCCGAAAAGCCCATCTGCTGAAGCATTTTCAGTTCGTATTCTAGTCTTTGTTTGTAGACGGGGGGGATTTCATTTCTGGTGCGGGCTTTGAGGCGTTCTAAGAGTCCCAGCCAGGATATTTCTTCTACATAAGTATCGGCTGTATGTTCTGGGGGAATTGGAATTGTGGGAATTCGAGCTTCTCCTGTCAGCTCGTATCTCGATACTTTATTTGCGACTTCTAAAGTGTTGTCGATCGCCTCTTTGATTGTTTCATCATCCAAATGGTCTCGAAACAGTTGCGCCATCTCCTCCGCAGACTTAAGATACTCAGTGCCGCTGTAGCGCATCCGCTTGTCTTCTTCAATCAGTTTGTTGGTGTTAATGCACAGCAAAGCATCGTGTGCTTCTACGTCGTTGCAGGAAATATAGTGAGAATCATTGGTGGCAATTATTTTAATCTTGAGTTCACGGGCAATTTTAACGATTTCAACATTAACAATCCGGTCTTCCGGGGAACCGTGGTCTTGAATTTCTATATAGTAATCTTCCCCAAATACTTCTTTATACCATGTGGCTACTTCACGGGCAGTATCTAGCTTGTTTTGCAGAATCATTTGGGGAACTTCGCCACCCAAACAAGCACTGGTGACAATTAAACCTTCGGAGTATTGTTTTAGCAGTTCCTTGTTGATGCAGGGGCGGGCAAAAATACCTCTTTCAGGCATTCCCTTTAAATGGGAAATTGTGGTTAGTTTGACGAGGTTTTTATAACCTTGGGTATTTTTAGCTAAAACAACTTGATGGTATTTTCTTCTACCTCGAACTTTTACTTCGATGTCGCCGTTGACGACATACATTTCATTGCCAATAATCGGCTTGATATTTTTATTTCGGCAAACTTTGATTAGCTCGATCGCCCCGTACATCACCCCGTGGTCTGTAAGGGCGATCGCGGGCATCCCCAATTCCACCGCCCGTTCTGCGAGCTGTTGTAGCTGAGAAGCCCCGTCCAGCAGGCTATAATCGCTATGAATGTGCAAACCAACGAAGGACATAGGGATTTAAAATATAAGATTTGAGAATTTAGATTTTACACCATCGGCGTGTCAAAGGGTAAAATAAAAAACAAAGCTTTATATCACTCTTGAGCTGGTTTGTGTTGGGGCTTATAAAAGTGCAAAAGATGAGGTTGTCGCTGTATTGATGATTGAATGGGTAAATTATTCTTGATCGCGATCGAACTTTTACAAATTGGCTTGTTTCAAATAACCTTCCAAATCTTTAATCCGTTCTTGCGTCACTCTGGCCCGGCAATAACCGTAGGTAGAAGCAGCCAAAGAACCGCCTTCAAACTGTCCTTTTGCATAATCACAATTTTCATCTCTAAATTTTATCCAAGTACGCTGTGCCGCAGTCAATCTCTGCTTTTGTCTACTGCTGATTTTTGCTTGCAGTTGCTGATAGACTTGATTGAGCTTTTTGTCTGCAGTCTCAAACTCTTGACTGGAACAGACATTCATCTCTAGCGTGGTTTGAGGACTTTTGCAGTTAGGCTGTTGGGCGACTTGTACAGGGATGTTGCTGGCTTTGCTGGGAAGCAAAAATCCGGCTTTCAACAAAAGCAAACTTGCCACAAATTTTACCCAAATAGTGCTATTTTTCACTTAGTTTCTCTCTTTTTTAATCTTTAATTTTCTCTGCTGGCTGAGCCGATCGCCAAATCCACCAAGCCGCCGCCCATAGAGTAAAATTGCCAATGAGAGTCATCGCCGCTTGCAGGGTAACGATCCATTCTAGGGCGGGAGAGTTGTCAAAATAGTGCCATGTACAGGCACACATAGCGCTGACAAGAGCGGGCAGCATTGCGGCGGAAAGGGCCCACCAAGCTCGGTTTTGAGTGACTTCGCCGTAAGTCCAAATTAACCAGATGGCGGCAATCCACTCGACGACGCTAGAGATGTGAATAATCCAGGTGGGAATTGACAAAGCGTGCATTTTTTGTATTGTGAACGAAGATGAAAGATTTATCGATAACGAAGATGAAAGATTTATCTATCGGGACTTACGCAACTGTCATATAAAGTATGATGCGTCATACAATTTTAGATTAGCGATTTGAGATTTTATTAGATTTGCGATTTGAGCTGACTTATGACGTAAAGCCGTGAAGCTTGCTGACAGTAGCATTTTTTGGTAGTAGGATCAAATCTCAAATATCAAAAAAATCTAAAATCTAAAATCTAAAATAGTTAGATTCCCCATCACAAACAAAGAAAAGAGTAGAAATGCGAGCAATTTTGTGCGGCTATTACGGTAAAGGCAACGGCGGCGACGAGGCGCTGTTGGCATCGCTATTGCAAATGTTACCAGATGGCGTGACGCCGATCGTCCTGTCTGGCAATCCTGTCGAGACAAATCAGCGGTACGGGGTAGCTGCGCGCGATCGCATGAATGCGTTCCAAGTTCTCGAAGCACTCCGCACATCCGACGCGCTAATTTGGGGCGGCGGTAGTTTAATTCAAGACGCTACTAGCATTGCGAGCCCTTTCTATTATGGGGGTTTGATGGGATTAGCGCAGCGGATGGGCTTAAAAACAGTTGCTTGGGCCCAGGGAATTGGGCCTTTGAAGCGCGAAATGACTCGCAAGTTATCTCAGCGCTGTTTTGCTGGATGCACCGCCGTCAGCGTGCGCGATAAAGGTTCAGCTACTTTACTTGCAGATTGGCAAATTCCCTTTACTTTAGCGCCCGATCCCGTGTGGGCTTTGGAGAATTCCCCCGTGTCGGGTTTGTGGGATTTACCGGCGCCCAGAGTTGCTGTTTGTTTGCGTTCTCATCCTACACTAACTCCCGCTCGTTTGTCAATCTTAACTCAAGCTTTAGTTGACTTTCAAAAAGCAACTCGCACCTTAATTTTGCTGCTGCCTTTTCAAGCATCTCACGACTTAGAAATTGCCAAACATTTGCATGAAGCCCTGCCCAAAACGAGCCGCATTCTCAGTTTAGACGATCCGAGAAAATTGAAAGGAGTGTTCCGGGGAGTCGAAATGGCGATCGGGATGCGCTACCACAGTTTAATTATGGCAGCATCCGAAGAATGCCGCTGTTTTGCCCTCAGCTACGATCCGAAAGTAAGCCAGTTAATGGAAGAGCTAGAAATGCCAGGATACTTATTATCAGAATTGCCAGACGATCCTTATTTAATTAGCAAAACCTGGATGGAACACTATGCTAACGGCGACGCCTTATCTCCAGACAGGATAAAATTTATAGTAGAGCGATCGCTCTTTCATCGCGAAGTATTGCGAGCCGCGCTCCAGCAGTCTTAGTAATAGCAGTCTTAATAAGAGGTAAAATACCGTGACAGTCAGTACAACCGACTTGAAAATTACCTGGGAAAAATTGCCAGACGACTTCATTTTAGAGGAGCAACCTCTGCAAAATATCGACCAGCCCTTACTCGCTGCCGCCTTGCGAGAAATCTTAGAAATCGCGGGGCTAATTTTGGAAGGAACATTAGTTGCCCCTAATCTGGGGATTTGTGCCACCTTAGATAATAAGCTAGTTATCAAAGCTCCAGATTTGTTTTATGCCCGCAACGTACCGTCGCTTTCTAGTCAAGAAATTCGCCGCAGTTACACTCCCAACTTAGAAGGGGAAATTCCGGCGATTGTCATGGAATTTTTGTCAGCTAGTCCCAACGATGAATATTCTAGTAAACAAACTTATACCCCCGGCAAATGTTTTTTTTTACGAGCAAGTATTGCGAGCACCAATATATGCTCTTTTTGAACCAGCCAGTGGATTCCTAGAAATGTACCAGTTGGATTCATCAGGAAAGTATCAAGTACAACAACCAGATTTAAATGGTCATTATTGGATTGCAGGAGTGGGGTTATTTCTGGGGGTTTGGCAGGGAACAAAAGCTGAAAGAACCGGATATTGGTTGCGGTGGTGGGATGAGAGCGGAGAGATGTTATTGTGGGGAGCAGAGATGGTAGAAAGGGAACGGCAGCAAAGGGATATCGTTCAACAGCAAGCCGAACAAGAACGAGAACGATCCGAAAGATTAGCCGCCCAATTAAGAGCAGCAGGCATGGAACCAGAAGCCTAATGCAATAATGAGCCGTTTAAAATTGTCCCTCTACAATTTAAGATTGCTCATTAATTAAAAAGTATTGAACAATATCGCAAAAATCAATATTTATCTGCGTTAATTCACGTTCATCTGCCCTAATCCGCGGTTAAACAATACATTCAGGAGACAGCAAAATTGGCAAGAGTAAGAGTGCGGGAACACGTCAATCCCCTATCAATTAGATATCAAGCATCTGCAAGTCCCCCGGATTGGACTAAAATCTATGCCGACTTAAATTTACCGCTGCATTTAGATATCGGCTGCGGCAGAGGACGGTTTTTGTGGCACATGGCGCAAATCCAAACAGACTGGAATTTTCTCGGATTAGAAATTCGGGAACCTCTGGTAGAGGAGGCGAATCTTTGGCGGGACGAAAAAGGCTTGACAAATTTGCACTATTTGTTTTGCAATGCGAATAGTTCTCTCAAACCAATTTTAGAAACTTTACCCGCAGGTATTTTGCAGCGGGTTAGCATTCAGTTTCCCGATCCGTGGTTCAAGAAAAAGCACCACAAACGGCGGGTGGTGCAGCAGGAATTAGTCAACGAATTGGCAACTTATTTGGCAATTGGCGGCGAAGTGTTTATTCAGTCAGATATTGAGGAAGTAGAAAGAGAAATGTGCGATCGCTTTTCATCTCACCCTAGTTTTAAACGTCAAAATGGGGGCGAATGGTTAGCAGAAAATCCCCTGCCTGTTGCTACTGAAAGAGAAATTGCTACTCTGAAACGGGGCGAACCAGTTTATCGAGCACTGTATCAAAAATAATGCTCGCTTTTGCAAACTCACCTTGGTAATAAATGTTATAAATTATATCTTGCACCTTGGTTAGGAACAGGCAAGATGCCAGTTCCACATAAATTAATTTTCTTGTGGAACTGGCATCTTGCCCGTTAATAAAAGAATTATTTCTAACTTAAACCCAAGACGCCAGCCACATCCTAATTTTCCATTCCATTTGCGACAAAGGCAGTCCCAAATAGATAGGCATCCAGAAAATAAAAGCACCCAAAACCAGAAAAATAATTGTTACCCCCATCCCTCGGAGTCGAGTTTGAGGGCTGTGCAGCCACCTGTCAACCCACCAAGCAAGTGCTAAGGCTGCAAACACAGAACAGCCCATATAATGGTACAAAAATATGCAGCGAGTCACCTTCACCCAAGGCAGCAAATTAGCGGCCCAATTAACTATTAAATATAACGCCAGCCACATTTCAGCAGTCGGCGGAAACAAAATCGGCCGCTGCTGTTCTATTGTGTCAGCAGAAGCCTCGCTGCGCGTTTGCAGCCACACCAAAATCCGGTGAACTAAAACTCCTATTACTAGCAGTAAAGCTAAGGTTGACAGCCACCAAAGCAATGGATTTCCCATTGCGTGAACGTCAAAATTTGCCTGAGTTGCACCTTCAGGTAAAGGGGGCAAAACCGGATCTGGTTGGGCATTGCTGCTAGCAGTTTTGTAGAAGTAAACTATGGGGCGCAGCATCAAAGGCCAACTGTACCACGTGGAACAGTAAGGATGTACATCTGGGCCGCTTTTAATCCGCTGGTGATAAGTCAAAATCTCCGTTTGCATCTGCCAGAAATTGGGAGTTGGATTAAAGTGCAGGTGAGGAATCCAAGAGATGCTGTAAACTAGAATAGGAATAATAGCTAGACTCAAGCAGAGTTCTATAAAATTGAGTTTAGTCAGTTTTTGTACGGGACTTTCGGCAGGAATTAGAGGTGAATTTACCTCGCGGCTTTGTTCTTCATTTTCTCTGTTACCCTGGATAAAACGCACTGCCCAAGCACAGATTAAAATTAGATAAGTACCGAAAAGAAACCACAATCCGTTCCATTTAATAGCAGCAGATGCGCCGAAACCTATTCCGGCGAGTACCAGCCAACGCCAGCGCTTTTTGCCTTCTGCTTCTACGGCTTTTAAAATAAATAACTGACCTAAAATTCCAAATAAAACCAGATAAATGTTGTTCAGCGCGTACCGAGACTCAACTAAAAACAGACCGTCGCAGGCGATCAATAAAGCAGCAATAAAAGCAAAGGTGCGGCGCGGAACTAGCTGATAAGCTAGTGCTCCCACAACTAGCGGAATAAAGGAACCCGTGAGAGCATTCAGCCAGCGGTAATCCCAAGGGGAAAGCAGGGAACCTGCCATACTGTTGACGGCTGTTTTGCCGAATGGAAGGTGAGTGCCGATCCAAATGCCGATCGCAATTATGTACTGGCTCAGAGGCGGGTGAGCGTTGAAAAACGGAGTTTTGGTGAGATAATCGTTGGCAAATTTAGCGTAATAAACCTCGTCAAATACTAAAGTGTTAAATCTCTCTAGTTCCCAAAAGCGGAGAGTTAAGGAAAAGAGGAACACCCCGAGCATTCCCAGGGCAAAAACAAAGATTGATTTGTGGGATTGTTTTTTGTTGGGGTTCATAAAACATCAAAAAATAGTAGATGCTAGGTTTGGGAGCGATCGCTAATTTAAAAATACTGAGTTGAGAATAGCGTAAAAATTACAGTTATGACTTTTAACCTTCGCGGAGGCAAATCCGCTGCGGGCGATCGCGCTTATCAGGTGCGGCACTACGTGCAGCGGCGGGATCGCACAATATGCCCCCGACGCAATCGGCACGCAGTCTGGGAAACCGCACCTGACAACCTGCAATCGACTATGATAGCGGTTAACCAGGTCTTGTTTGAGCAGGTGTTTATGAATCTCAGGCTGTGGGTTTGGGGGATCGCTGTAGGTGCGAGTATCCTGCTAGGAGTCCCGGCGGTAGCTGCGCCCAGCGTTATAAAAATTAGCCAAGGGGTATCGCAGCAGGGAGGGGGAAACCCGGTGGCGGATGCTCAAAGAGCCTTTACAGAAGGGGATCAACTGTACCAGCAGGGGACGGCGGAATCTTTAAGACAAGCGATCGCCAAGTTTGAAGAACTATTAAAGCTGTATCGGCAAGCGGGCGATCGCGCTGGGGAGGCTACCACCCTCCACAGCATCGGCAAAGTATACTCAGATTTGGGAGAAAAACAGAAAGCCCTAGAGTATTACAGCCAGTCTCTTCCCCTGAGTCGGGCAATAGGCGATCGTTCAGGGGAAGCTGTCACCCTCACCGACATCGGCAGAGTCTACTCAGTTTTAGGAGAAAAACAGAAAGCCCTAGACTATTACAATCAGTCCCTTTCTTTGAGCCGGGTAATAGGCGATCGCCAAAAAGAAGCCTACAACCTTTTAGGTATTGGCATGATCTACGCAGAATTTGGAGAACAGCAGAAAGCGCTAGAGTATTACAATCAGTCCTTTTCTTTGAGCCAGGAAATAGGAGATCGCCGTTGGCAAGCTTTCACCTTGATCGTCGTTGGCAATGTCTATTCAGGTTTGGGAGAGAAACAGAAAGCCCTAGATTATTACAACCAATCTCTTCCCCTCAGTCGAGAAACAGGCGATCGCTCTGTTGAAGCCTTCGCTCTGATTTGTGCTGGTAGAGTCTACTCAGAAGTGGGAGAGAAACAAACAGCCTTAGACTCTTACAACCAGTCCCTTAAATTGTTGCTGGCTATAGGTGAACGCGAACAAGAAGCTCGTACCCTTAACTACATAGGTATTGTCTATTCAGAAGTGGGAGAAAAACAGAAAGCCCTAGAGCATTACGGCCAGTCTCTTCCCATCAGCCAAGCTGTGGGCGATCGCTCTGGGCAAGCTGTTACTCTAATCAGCATTGGCCATGTCTACTCTGAATTGGGAGACCAACAGAAAGCTTTAGAGTATTACAGCCAGTCCCTTGCAATTTTCCAGACTCTAGGCGATCGATCCTCAGCAGCAACCACTCTCACCAGCATTGGCATTGCCTACTCAGAATTAGGAGACAAAGAGAAAGCCTTAGAATATTTTAACCAATCCCTTATCCTCAAGCGAATAGTAGGCGATCGCTCGGGAGAAGCTCGCACCCTCACTGGCATTGGTAACATATACGCAGAATTAGAAGACCAACAAAAAGCCCTAAACTATTACAATCAGTCTCTTTCTTTGAGCCGGGAAGCACGCGATCGCCAAAGAGAAGCCTACAGCCTTATAGGTATCGGCAGGAGCTACGCAGAATTAGGAAACAAAGAGAAAGCCTTAGAGTATTTCAATCAATCCCTTCCTCTGACTCAAGCCACCCTCGATCGCTCCTTAGAAGCTCTTACCCTCTATAGTATTGCTACTATCAAACGTGACTCTGGTAATCTTAACGAAGCTCTCACTGAGATTGAAGCCTCCCTCAAAATTATTGAAAGCCTCCGCACCAAAATTGCCAGCCCAGAACTCCGCACCTCATACTTTGCCACCGTACAAAACTATTACCAGTTCTACATTGACCTGTTAATGCAACTGCACAAAACGCAACCCAGCTCTGGTTATGATACCAAAGCCTTTGAAGCCAGCGAACGTTCCCGCGCCCGCAGTCTCCTCGAACTTCTGCAAGAAGCAAATGCCGATATTCGCCAAAGTGTCGCCCCTGAATTATTGCAGCGAGAACGCAGTGTGCAACAGCAACTCGATGCCATTGAAAAACGGCGCGTCGAAGTTCTCAATCGCCCCAACTACACTCCCACCCAAGAAGCAGAATTAGAACAACAGCGGCAAACTTTACTTGCACAATATCAGGACATTCAAACACAAATCCGCGCTACTAGCCCCCGGTACGCAGCCCTCACCCAACCGCAACCTCTAACGCTTGCACAAATTCAACAACAAATCCTCGATGAGAATACAATTTTACTCCAGTATTCTCTAGGAAAAGACCGCAGCTATCTGTGGGCTGTGACTAAAACCACCATCACCAGTTATGAATTGCCTCCAAGCGCCGACCTCGAAAAAGCCGCCCGCAATTTCCGCGATGCTGTAACCGATCAGCGCTACCGAAACATCCCCGATCGAGTCGCTGAAGCTAACAACACGCTTAGTCAAATTATTTTACAGCCCGTAGCAGCACAACTCGCTCAAAAACGCCTGCTGATAGTTGGCGATGGCATTCTCAATTACCTCCCTTTTGCCGCCCTCTCGCTCCCTGGAAAATCAGGTGAAAAGGGGAATCCGCCTTTAATAGTAGACCATGAAATCGTGCTGCTGCCTTCTGCTTCCACCTTGGGAATATTAAGACAAAACTACAGTGACAGACAACCTCCTACTCGGACTTTAGCGATTCTCGCAGATCCAGTTTTTAGCCCGGAAGATGAACGAGTCAAAAACCAGTCAACCGCCACCAATCTGCAAGCAATAGAATCAGTAAATCAGGGTTTAAGCCGCTCTGGTCGCGACAATAACTTACAGTTGAGCCGTTTACAATTCACTCGCCAAGAAGCTCAAATCATTCAAGCGTTAGTACCAGCTAATTCTCGCACCGAATCTTTGGATTTTGAAGCCAGCCGCGCCGTCGCAACCAGTCAGAACTTAAGCCAATATAAAATCATTCATTTTGCCACTCACGGTTTAGCGAATAGCACTAACCCGGAACTATCGGGAATCATCTTGTCACTGGTAGATGAAAAGGGCAATCCCTTAAACGGATTCCTGCGACTTACTGATATTTTCAATCTCAAATTAGCAGCAGATTTAGTAGTGTTAAGTGCCTGTCAAACCGGAATGGGGCAGAACATTCAAGGCGAGGGCATGGTAGGATTAACACGGGGATTTATGTATGCCGGGGCTCAGCGAGTGGTTGTGAGTTTGTGGAGTGTGGACGATGAAGGAACGGCTACGTTAATGTCGAGTTTCTATCAGGGAATGCTGCAAAAAGGGTTAACGCCAGCGGCAGCATTGAGGGCGGCGCAACTGGAAATGTTGAAGCAGGAAGAGTGGCGTTCTCCTTATTATTGGGCGGCTTTTACTCTTCAGGGCGAATGGCGATAAATTTTATGAAAAAAACCAGCATTAATTCCCATTCCGGGGGAGTGTAAGTCTGGCGAGAACTTTTTGCGGTGAATCTGGATACCAAAAAAAAGCGGCTCCGCTTGTCGCAGAACCGCCGTCACAGAGGATGAAAAATCAAAACTTAACGCACAGCGCCTTGTACTGAAGGTGATTCAATTGTTTTCATGAAGTACAGCTTCACTAATTGCCAGCCGTTCGAGAGATACAAAGGCAATTTTTGGAAGAATTGCAAGAATTTCGGAGTGTTAGAAGCAACAATTGCGGTCAACTTCTGATTGTTCTTGAGGCAAACATCCAGCCGTTCATAAAACTCGGGATTGTTCACGTCGAGCATCACGGGGAATACGCGGCCTGCTGTTTCGTTGGTCTTTTTAATCACTTCGATGTCGTATTCGCGAGCATCGAGACCGAGCGATCGATAAAAACCACCGCGCTGGATATCATTGAGATACATTGTCGCAAATACTGACAGCAAGAAGAAACGGCACCAAAGCTTAGCGCGCCAATCATTCAACATCTGAGGCTGAGCTCTCATCACCGCATCAAAGAAATCTCCGTGGCGGTTTTCATCTTGGCACCAATTTTCAAAGAATCGGAAAATCGGATAAATCTGGTCTTCAGGATGCGCTTTTAAGTGCTGGTAAATCGTGATGTAGCGCCAATAACCGATCTTTTCCGACAAGTAAGTCGCGTAGAAAATAAACTTCGGCTTAAAGAATGTGTAACTGCGGCTCTTTGTCAAGAAACCCAAATCCAGGGACAAATTAAAGTCCGAGAGGGCTTTGTTGAGGAATCCGGCGTGCCGCGCTTCGTCCCGCGACATCAGCAAGAAACCTTCGGCTAGCACTGGATTTTTGTCCTTGAGCTTGCGTGCCAATTCTTTGTAAAGCAAGAATCCAGAAAACTCAGCGGTGCAAGAGCGTTCCAGGAATTCAATGAACAACTGGCGCTTTTCGCCGTCGATGTGTTCCCAAGATTGATCGAACTCGGCATCACGCACGAAGTGGTTGCGGTTGTAGTCAACGCGGAACTCTTCAATAATTGCTTTTAGTTCGGCTTCATTTACCGAGATGTCCATTTTGGCCATCTCGTCAAAATCTGTTGTGTAAAATCTCGGCGTGAGAATAGTTTCTTTGGCTGGGGCTTTCACTCCCGGCCGCAGTTCTTCAAAAGTGGGTTTTTTGAGGGAATCTACCATATGTTTATTGGATTTTTGCTTATAACTACTCGCTTGTTTCCATTTTCGGGTACTGCGGGCGATCGCGCTCGTGTATGTCCGGCCAGCGCGGGCGGCGCGCTCGGTTTGGCGCTCGGTTTGGCGCTCCCTGTGGAATCCAGTTCTAAGCTGCTGTAATTTCCACGCCCTCCAGTTTACCAAGCTCTCGCCCGCGCAAATATGTTGCTGGCGTTAAGAATTGCTACGCAAAATTACTCATGGGCTTCCAGACAAGGTATTGGGAAACCAAATTCTGCCTTTTGTCAGTTTATTAGGCTACCACACAAATAAATTCCCCTGTCAAGCTGTTTAAACACCGCATAGAAAGTACAAAATGTATAGAGGGACTCCAATTCTAGAATAATCAGGCAGGACGGTCAGAAAATGAGCAATTTAGGTGTTAGTTACCTTTTATGGGCAGCTTGTTTTTTCGGCCCCTTCGGACTCCACCGCCTCTACAACGGCAAGATTGGTAGTGGTTTGCTGTGGCTGTTTACCTTTGGTTTGTTTGGGTTTGGGCAATTGTTTGACTTGCTGCTGCTGCCGAACATGGTGGACGAACGCAATGCCACTCTCAGGGGCAAACTCGGCGTCTCTCGCGAAGGTATACCGCTATATCCAGTCAGCGGGGCGATCGCCGCGACATATCCCAAGCCAACTCCAGACCAGTTAGGGGTTAAACTCCTGAAGGCAGCTTATACCAAGAACGGAAGATTATCTGTCACCCAAGGGGTGATGGCAACCGGCGCTACTTTTGCCGAAGTGGAGGAGGCTTTCACGGCAATGCTCAAAACTGGTTATGTGAGTATCGAGAACGATGCCGTAACTGGGGTCGTGATCTACCACTTTCACGAACTTTAGCTGCTGCGGGTGCGTTACCTAGGGGATTTTGTCTATTTTTCCAGAAGCTAATCGCTGACGCACCCTACTACTTAATATTGCTGACCGAGCAGTTATTGCCGTTTTTTGAGTAAGCATTGCCGGCAAAATCGGCTAGAATGTTTGTTTGTCTATATAAGCAAGCACAAAGTATTTAGCGTCATGGCAGTCCCTAAGAAGAAAACCTCCAAATCCAAGAAGAATATGCGTAAGGCCACATGGAAGCGCAAAGCTGTAGTGGCAGCTCAGAAAGCTCTGTCTCTGGGCAAATCTGTTCTGACTGGACGTTCCAACAGCTTCGTGTATCCCGGCAATGAAGAAGAGGAGGAAGAATAGAAACGGAATACCGGGCATGGGGCGAACCCGATGCCCGATCGATCAATCCTTTTTTGCTGTTGGTAAAATCAGCATGGCATCGCCAAAGGAATAAAAGCGGTACTGTTGCTCGATCGCTTCTCGGTACAAATCCAACAGCCGAGGCCTTCCAATCATCGCACTTACCATCATCATCAAAGTAGAGCGGGGCAAGTGAAAATTGGTAATCATCCCCTCTACAACCCGCCACTTGTAGCCCGGGTAGATAAACAAATTGGTCGGGCCGCAAAAAGGTTGCAAGGAAAAATCGCCACTCGCGGCGGCCGCTCCCTCTAAAGCTCGCACTGCTGTGGTACCCACGGCAATGATCCGCCCGCCTCGGGCTTGAGTTTCCCGGATTTTCTCGACGGTGGCGGGGGGTACTTCCACCCATTCGCCGTGCATTTTGTGAGCCGTCACGTCTGCCACCTCCACCGGGCGAAACGTCCCTACTCCGACGTGTAAGGTGACAAAAGTTTTTTCTATTCCCCGCTGTTCCAAGCGGCTGAACAATTCTTCGGTGAAGTGCAGGCCTGCTGTGGGGGCAGCCACGGCCCCAAGCCGATCGGCATAAACAGTCTGGTACTGTTCCGCTGAAGCTTGGGAATTTTCGATGTAGGGCGGCAGGGGTATGTGGCCGTATTCGTCCAAAAACTTCGCCAGATTTTCATCTGTGGGGATGTCAAACTCCAACAGCCGTCCTCCTGTTGCGTCGTCCCTCTCTATAACTGTTGCAGTCAATCGACGACGATCGGGCATAGTGGCATCGGGAAGGCAACAGCAAGGAGCTGTGGTCGAGTCCTCACAGCCAGGGGCGATGGGATCAAACTCAATTTTTGCTCCCAATTTTAAGCGTTTCCCCGGTTTAACCAAAGCCAGCCAACAGTTGTGCTGCCGTTCTTCCATCAACAATATCTCCACAGCCGGGCCGTTGGGTTTGTGCCCGTAGAGTCTCGCTGGCAGCACGCGGGTGTTGTTCAGTACCAGCAAGTCCCCTGGTTGCAGCAAATCGGGTAAATCCCTAAAAATCCGGTGTTGGTGGCTGCTGGGAGAATCTACAGCCAGCAAGCGAGAACTGTCCCTCGGCACTACGGGATTTTGGGCAATGCGTGAGGGCGGAAGTTCGTAGTCGTAGCCGTCCAAAGACCAGTCCATCTCTGTCATCGAGTGAATTCCTGTGCGATCGATCTGTCAACTGGGTAACAAATTGGGTAAAAACCCCCATCCAAAGTCGGGTGCTTTTCCCCTTGTGGTTGCGGATATAGCCCGCGAGGATAGAGGTATAGCATCAGCTTTGCTCATAAGGATCGTTATGGAATACCTCTACTACATCGCCAATACTAGCCTTACTCTGAGAGTCGTGGATTACCTACGCACGGCTCATCATCTTCCCTTGCAATTTATCACTGTTATTCACCAAATTGACGGCTGGGTGGTAAAGGTGAAAATGAGCCAATATTTAACACCCGAAATGCACGGGGATTTTAGGGCTTTTATGAACGAACTCGGGATTCCTTACGATCCTGAAATTCGCTTGCAAATGGCGCTTTGGAGCTTGGAAACCGGACAGTCGCCGCTGAGCGTGATGCGCCGCTACCAGGTGGCAGTGGTGTGTCATGGCAGCCCTGACCGTAAGGAAATTGAAGCGTTTCGCCAGCAGTTTGTCAAGGGTCTGGGATATTGCCCGGAAACTCTCGCCTAGATTGCTACGCATATAAATTAACTGTGATGAAAGAACAGGAGAGGGAGAGAAGGGAAAAGCGGGAGAAGATTTAACGCTTTTTTCAGCTCCGTTAAAGCTCAAGAGAGAAAAGCGCGACAGCCTAGGCAAGTTAACGATTAAAAATTACCTAGTGGCATTGCTTTGAGATTTTACCCTCTAACTTTTAATTATATATTTTTAATTGCTAAAAGCCGAGCGAATGTATTCTTGCAGGGTGAGTCGGTAGTTTCCTGCAACGGCGGATTGAGAGTTAGCTGCTGTTAATGCTGGTAATATTTGCTTGGTGTTTCGTCGTGAAGGTTCGCACATGACTAAGGCGACATCAAAGCGACAAGAATTATTTGCTAAATCTGGACGAGTGCTTAAAAATATTTCGGCTGTTTGCCAAAGCTTGGCTTGTTTTGTGCTACTAACAGCCAGCATTCCACCAGAATCCCAATTTCCCGGGCGGCGAGTTTTTACCTCTACAAATGCTAATGTTGGGGATGTGTGATTGGGAAGAAATCGGTTTTTTGCGATTTCTTCATCTTTTCCAAGTGCGATGATGTCAATCTCTCCCCAGCGACAGTGCCACTGCCGGTGCAGGATTTCCCAACCTTGCTGCTGCAACCAGTCGGCGACTAAGTTTTCTCCCAATGTGCCGATATCCCGAGAGTTTGGGGATTGGGGGCAATTGGAGTCAGCCGTCGCTAACGGGCGATCGCTCTTTCTGGTAGAATTCAATTCTGAACTGTCACGACTGCCCATTAGCTTGAACTTGTATGATGATTTCTCAAATTCGCCAACATCGCAAAAATATTTATACTTTCTTGCTGAGTTTTGTTATTTTAGCAGTAATTGCCGCTGGGGCGATCGCCATTAATCCCGCACCTGCTTTCGCTTTGGATCACGATAAAGAAATCCTAGTCGGCGCTGATTTTACTGGGCAAGTTCTGACTGACGACAGCTTTAATAAAGCCAATCTTCGCAACAGCAATTTTACTAATGCAGATTTGCGAGGTGTCAGCTTTTTTGCTGCCAATATGGAAGAGGCAAATTTAGAAGGCGCGAATTTTACAGGTGCGACTTTAGATTTAGCTCGCATGATGAAAGCAAATTTAACTAATGCTATCCTTGAGGGTGCTTTCGCTTACAATACCAGGCTGGAGGGAGCTATCATTGACGGTGCAGATTTTACTGAGACCCTGCTGCGAGACGATATGATAGAAAAACTTTGTAAAGTGGCAAAAGGTACTAATCCAGTGACGGGTAGAGATACTCGCGAAACTCTTTTTTGCGATTATTAAAAGGCTCGTTGAATAAAGGAATAAAGTCCTTAGTACAAACAGGTTGGTAGTAAGGACTTTATTATTGATATCAGTTAAAAAAATGTAACTGCAGGCAAGCTTCCAACGTATATCGAACGAGTCATCCCCAATCTAAAATCTAAAATCTAAAAGGGTATTAATCCCAAGGCACGGATGTTAAATCGTAAAAATTCACTTGACGCAGCCGCTCTAATTCCTTGAGCCATTCTTGTTCGGCACAGAATAGTTGGTGATATTCTCTAGCCTCTTCGCCACTGCTAGCGGCCTTGGCTTTTTCCCACATATTGAGTGCAATCCGGCGGCGCTTCATGCTAATTATTTGCTCGATACAGGCGAGGGTCGATCTAATGACTAGAGGGGCGCGATAAACGTTTCTTTCTGAGAACTCATTTAAGTGAAATAAATGCGAGATTTGATTTAGTTGATTCGGATATTCAATGAAGCTATCTTGCAATTTTAATATTAACTCTGAAGGCGCTACTTGTAAAGACATTTTGTGCAATATTTCTGCATTCACAATCTGATGCCACAAAAATCTGTGGTGAGAAAGGCTAAACTGCAGGTCTCTAGCTTCTATTGCTTCTCTGACATCTTGGCGGTATTCGGGACAGTGCAAGTAAATCTGCAATAATTGCGCTTCTGCTTCTTCTAAAAGACTGCGGGCTACGGCAGATAAGCTGGATTTTGAGTTTTTGTTTTCGCCGCTTGCACGCTGCTTTTTATATTGTTTGTTCGGCTTCAGCTTGTTTCTAATTAACAGGGGCATTGTTAAAGATTCGTCTTGACTCTGCCGCTTTGCCCAATCGCTGACTACTTGATTGAGCAAGTTTTCAGCAATCATTTTTGTGAGTCTAAAATCTCCTTTACTCAGAATTTCGGCGCACTTTTGCAGGTAATGTGCTAGCTGATTATCGTCAGTGATATTGGTTAATAAATTAATGATTTTTTTGGTGACTTGCTGGGAAGTATCGGCTTGCTTCAAATCTTGATTTACGAGCATTTGTTGCAGTTGCCAGTCGATCCACAACGGAGCATTTTCGAGCAATTCTCGATATTGTTCTGGGGAGTACGTTTTGAGGTATTCGTCGGCATCTTTGCCGTCGGGAATATTGAGCACCCGCAGTTGCACTTCTCCTTGATAAGCGAGTTTTTCTATTTCTCCAATAGCGCGTTCTGCTGCTTGATTTCCTGCTTTGTCGGCGTCGAAGTTGAGGATAATTTGTTTGGAGTCAGTGTACCGCAATAACTGCCGCACTTGGTTTAAACTTAACGCTGTGCCGAGGGAAGCGACGGCGTTGGAGATGCCGGCGGCGTGAAGTGCGATCGCATCAAAGTACCCCTCTACAACCACTGCGCGATCGGCTTTGCTAATGGCTGTTTTTGCTGTATCTAAGGCGAACAAAGTTTTGCCTTTGTCGAAGAGTTCTGTTTCGGGAGAATTGAGGTATTTCGGCTGTTCGTCGCCGAGGGCTCTGCCGCCGAAACCGATGACTCTGCCTTGGGTGTCGCGAATGGGAATCATAATGCGATTGCGGAAGCGATCGTAATAACCGCTGCCGCCATTTTTTCGGGGTACAATTAATCCAGCTTGTTCGACTAACTGCGCCGGATAGTTTTTCTGTTCTACTAAATAACTGTAAAGTGCTTCCCAACCTTGGGGTGCATAACCTAATTGAAATTGTTGGATAGTTTCTTCGCTGAGCTTGCGCTCTGATTTGAGATATGCTAAGGGTTCTTCTCCTTGGGTTTGTCGCAAAGCGTGTTCGTAAAAGTTGGCTGTTAGTGCTGAGATTTCATAGAGTTGTTCCCGCAGAGAAATTTGCCGCTGCAATTCTTGTCGGTGTTCCGGTTCGACAGTTTTGACGGGAACTTGATAATTTTTAGCTAATTCTAATACTACTTCGCTGAAAGGGCGTTTCTCCAGTTCCATGAGAAACTTAAAAGCATTGCCGCCTGCACCGCAGCCGAAACAATAATACATTTGTTTGCCGGGACTGACGGTAAAGCTGGGAGATTTTTCATCGTGAAAAGGACACAAACCTACAAATTCTTTGCCGCGTTTTCGCAACACGACGCGACCGGAAATAACGTCTACTATGTCGGCTCTTTGTTTGACTTCTTCGATTGTTTCTGGATGCAGCCGGGGAACTTGCATAGGGCTATTTTAGGTCAATTAAAATTATGTTTATTTTGAGCGGCCGCACTTTAGTAAAGCACAAAACTGAGTTTCAGGACTTGCACATAAAAACTCAAGCGTTCCGGTTTTTCGTACCAGGGCTGATCGCTGTTAATATGTGTTTTATTAAAAAAACTGGTTTCTCCGTAAGTCATAACTTTATTGTAAGATGTTTACACTAACTGTAAGGAGCATCGAAAATAATGCGAATTTTAATGATGGGCGGTACTCGGTTTATCGGGGTTTATCTTACTAAGATTTTAGCAGCACAAGGGCATGAAGTGGTGTTGTTTAACCGGGGTAACAAGCCTGTACCGGTTCCGGGCGTAAAACAGATTCAGGGCGATCGCACAAATGTCGAACAACTGCAAGAAAAGTTATCGACGGTCGAGTTTGACGCTGTTTTTGACAACAACGGCCGCGAACTCAGCGATACAAAGCCTTTAGCTGAAATATTTAAAGGGCGGGTGCAGCACTTTGTTTACATGAGCTCTGCGGGGGTTTATTTGAAGTCGGATCAAATGCCTCATATCGAAGGAGACGCTACCGATCCTAAAAGTCGGCACTTAGGTAAATGCGAAACCGAAAATTACTTGGCCGCATCGGGTTTGCCTTGGACTTCAATCCGCCCGACTTACATTTACGGCCCCCAAAATTATAACGATTTAGAGGCTTGGTTTTTCGATCGCATTGTGCGCGATCGACCGATTCCGATTCCCGGTAACGGAATGCACTTCACGCAGTTGGGGCACTGTCAGGATTTGGCTAAAGCAATGGCCGCGGTTTTGGGCAACTCTAGGGCGATCGGGCAAATTTACAACGTTTCAGGCGATCGATTTGTCACCTTTGACGGTTTAGCCCGCGCCTGCATTCAAGCCGCAGGCAAATCCCCTGATGCTATTAAGATTGTACACTACGATCCGAAACAATTTGACTTCGGCAAAAAGAAAGCTTTTCCAATGCGATTGCAGCACTTTTTTGCTTCAGTTAATAAAGCTGTCACCGATCTTAACTGGCAGCCGGAATTTAACTTAGTTTCTGGATTGAAAGATTCTTTTCAGAATGATTATGTAGTTTCGGGGCGCGACAAAGCTGAGATAGATTTTTCAGTCGATGATGAAATTTTGAAATCAGTTCAAAGTTAAGTTAGAGTGGGAGCATCCCCATGCCAGCAAAAATCTAGAACCCCACCCTAACCCTCCCCTTACTAAGGGGAGGGAACAAGAAATACAGCAAATAAACTGTCACAGTAAAGTTCGCACCGCGCACCTTACATCAAAACCAAAGATAGCTACTTAAAGGCGATCGCAAAACTCAACAACGACACCTTTGTTGTAATTATTGAAATTTAAGTTCTAAATCGGCAGGTCTTAAACAAGCTAGCTTTGTACAATACAGCAAAAACGGATGGAACTAAATTAATGATTGAAGAACTGCACAAAGGATTTCACCCTAAAAGTGATTTTATTAAAATTCAAACTTCCCAGTTGCGGTTCGACCAATAAAAAAAATTAGAGAGGCCATGTTAGAATTTTCAAATGCGGAAGATGTGACAGCTTGGTTGGAAGCTAATTCTCCAAACGACTAGGAAATATTAGGTGAATTTCATGCTTGGAATAACACTCGGCAATCGCTACAGTATTATCCGTCACTTGGGAGGCGGCGGATTTGCTCAAACTTATTTAGCTGAAGATAAGCAGCTACCAGGCAATCACCTCTGCGTCGTCAAGCAGCTTAAACCTCACGCAACCGATCCGGAAACTCTAAAGGTAGCAAGACGTTTATTCGATACTGAAGCACAAGTTTTGTACAAGTTGGGAAATCACGATCGCATTCCCCGACTTTTTGCTTTTTTTGAAGAGAATCAAGAGTTTTATCTAGTTCAAGAATTTATAGAAGGTCACGATTTAAGTCAAGAAATTATACCCCCCCAAACCCCCCCTTACCAAGGAGGAACTGCGGGAGGTGCCCCTTACCAAGGGGGGGCTGCAGGAGTCATGCAGGAAGATCAAGTCATTTGTATATTGCAGGAACTTCTCGAAATTTTAGACTTTGTACACCAGCAAAATGTGATTCACCGCGATGTCAATCCCCGCAATATCCTCCGCAGAGATAGAGACGGAAAATTAGTTTTAATTGACTTCGGCGCAGTCAAAGAAATTACTACTCAAATCACCACTCCTCAGCTCAAAAATAGCTTGAGTGTCAGCATCGGTACTCCCGGTTATATGCCCAGCGAACAAGCTCACGGCAACCCGAAACTCAGCAGCGATATCTATGCCGTCGGTGCGATCGCAATTCAGTTTCTCACGGGTATAAATCCTCACCAAATGCCAAGAAACCCCGATACAGAGGAAATTATTTGGCAGGACAAAACATCAGTCAGTCCTGAATTTGCGAAGATTTTAGATAAGATGGTAAAGTACGATTTTCGCCAGCGTTATTCTAGTGCCGGCGAAACGCTGCAAGCTATTAAACAATTGAAAGATTCTTTCAGCGGTACAGTTCCTGTATTACCTCCGGTTGTTGCTGCGAATAAGCTTGTAAAACCCCGAAAAAAACTGTATTTAAAAATATTGTCGATCGCCAGTTTAATAGGCGTCACTATCTTAGCATCAATTTATGTTGTAAATACTTTTAATTCAGCCAATGCAACTGACCTATATAACCGAGGCAATACTCTTTACAATTTAAGCCGCTTTGAAGAAGCTCTAGCCGCTTACGAGCGAGCAATAACTCTCAGGCCGGACTACGCGGAAGTTTGGCAGGAAAAAGCCAAAACTTTATATGAATTGAAAAAATACCGAGAATCGCAGTCAGCTTATGATAAAGCCATAGAATTAAAGCCGGAATACTTGGAAGCTTGGACGGGACGCGGTTATGCTTTGGATAAGTTGCAACAACCTCAAGAGGCGATCGCATCTTTTGATAACGCTTTGAAAATCCAGCCCGACTATGCCGCCGCGTGGGAAGGCAAAGGCGATGTTCTGTTAGATTCGCAGCGGTACGAAGAAGCGATAGTCTCCTACGAAAAAGCGGTACAATTTCAGCCCAATTTGTACCGTGCCTGGTACAATCGGGGACAAGCTCACCAAAAATTAAAACAGTACGATCGAGCCGTAGAATCCTATCAAAAAGCAGTTGAGATCAAATTCGATAATTATGAAGCTTGGTACAATTTAGGCAATGTCTTCCTAGAATTAAACAAGAACCAAGAAGCTTTTGAAGCCTACGAAAAAGCCGTGCGATTTCAGCCAAATTTTTATCAAGGGTGGTACAGTAAAGGCATCGCTTTGCTGAAAATGCGGAGGCATGAACAAGCGGTAGAAGCTTACGAAAAAGCTGTTAAATTAAAACCGGATTATTATCAAGCGTGGTATAACTTAGGCTGGTCTTACCACGAATTGCGGAGGTATGAACAAGCAATTGAGTGTTACAGCAGAGCCTTAGATTTAAACCCGAAAGAGTATCAAGCGTGGTACAATAGAGGAAATGCTCAGTCCAATTTAAAGCGGTACGAAGATGCGCTAGTATCTTACAATGAAGCTGTCTATGTCAAGCCTGACTACTCGGAAGCCTGGTACAGCCACGGCAATGCGCTTGTGGCGGTAAAAAGATACGAAGAGGCGATCGCCTCCTATGACAAAGCAATTCGCTACAACCCCGATTACCGAGCCGCAATGGAAGCAAAAAAGCGGGCCGAAAGTCAGCTAGGAAGCAGCCCGCTAGAGTCCCAACAACAACAATAATTGTTATTAGTCCGCTTAGGCGGACTTTGTTTGACAAGAAGCAATTTTAATTGCAAAGTTTTATCTTTTAGCGAACAGCGGGAGCAATTACGGTAACTCGGCGGCTGTCTACTAACATCGGCCAAAAACCTCGATCGCTCAATGCTTTTACAGCAGCAGTAGCGGCGTTTTGATCCGTTGTATAAGCGACGAATAAAAAGGGACGCTGGCCGTAGGAAGCTAAGCCTACTTGCGTGCCTAATGCTTGCCTGACTTCGGCGGCTAATTCCGGTTGGTTGAAGTAATCTACTAACACTGCATAACCAGGACCCAGGGGTTGGGGATTGAAGGCAAGATTGCCGGTTGAAGGATTGGTTATTGGTTCAGAATCGGGCGCTGGCTGAGGGTTGTAGACTGGCAAATTTTGGGGTAGCGCCGCTGCGGGCGATCGTACTACGTAAGCTTGCAATCCGACAACATCTTCGATGTATTTAACCCAATCGCTGGCGATTTGCGAGTCGCGAAAGCCACCAACTCGCGTCACCGTGTCATTGATGTACCGACAAACTGTGTTGTTAGTATTTCCAGGGAAAGAGCGTTTTGCTCTTTCTTGCTGTTCGGGTGTTGGGGTGACAATTAACAGTAGATATTCATCGGGCTGAGGCGGTTGGCAGCTCGATTGAGCTTTAACAGAACTCGATAAAATGGTCAATCCCAAAAGTGCGATTGAAGTAGCAGAAAATAGGGGGAGAGACAAAATAAATTTGTACAATTTACCCCTAATTGTTGTTAGTTGTTTTGTCGGATATTTTGCTATTTTAGTCATGCTGTCTGTAGGGATGCGAGGGCATCGGGAATAGTTGCTGACGGTGCTTGAAATTCACCTGTCAGTACATATTCTAATCGCAGTTTCAACCAGGTGATGAAGACTGGATCGGTAGAAATAATAGCGGCGGCTGGTTGAGGGCATTTTGCTTTAACTTCTGCCATTGTCGGTGCTTCTAGGAAAGCGGGCTGTTTGACTAGCCAGAAGTCTATTTGTTTTTCTTGTTCGTTGTAGTTGCGAGTTCTTTCTTTAAACACTTCATCTAGGGCTTCTTCTTCTAGCAAAAAGCGTTGGCTGGCTAAAACGTAGTAGTAGGTTTGCATTTTTCTGGGTTGTTAGAGGTTGACGGTTAGCGGTTAATGCCACCTGTACCGGCCAGTTTTGCTGGTCAGGGGTGGGTTTGCCGAGTTGCGGTCGTTGGAGAGTTCTAGACTCTTGTGCCGTTTACTTTACCTTATTTGCTGTCATCTTGGGTAGATGCAGAGCAAGTCGCCTCAGAAAAATCTTTGGTGGTGAGAGTTGGGAGAGTTGTGAGAGTTGCGAGAGTTGCTGGTTTTTTGGGGATTTGGGCGATTATTTTTCGGGCTGGTGATTTTCGGGAAAATTTAGGTGACAATAGGAAATTAGATGGAATTGCAGGTTGAATAATTACTAATTATTGAGGTAAACAGGGGGCTGTTAAACCGGATTGGGAGTGGTTTGCATATGAAAATACTTCAGACAGTTTTTGATTGGAAACCCTAAAAAAAGGCTTTGATGGTGATCAATGTGCTCGCGGGAAAATCAAGGGTTTGTGACTACTACCTAAAAACAGTCCTAACTATTGTATTAAAAATGTAAAATGTGTGGATTGATTTCCTCTCGCCGGAATAGCCATCGCCCCGCTGTCACTTCCGCCATCCCACCAAAAGCGATCGCCCTCAGCCCCTGCTCAAATAAGCTCAACAAATCAGCTAAATTTGTTACCCACGTACTGCAGCCAAAGGCTAAACTAATCTAAGTTTTACCATAAAATTTTCTCCCCGTTCATGAACATCGCTTATTTAGTCAACCAATATCCCAAAGTCAGCCACAGCTTTGTCCGCAGAGAAGTGCTAGCCGTTGAAAATTGCGGCATGAAAGTCGCACGTTTTTCCATCCGCTCCTGCGAGTCTGAACTTGTTGATGGGGCCGACAAAGTAGAGCAAGAATTGACTAAAGTAATCTTAGGAGTTGGTGTACAGGGGTTAGCGTGGGGTTTGCTGCGCGTTGCCGCAACTAGACCAATTCGATTCATCGAAGCTGTGCGGTTAATGTTCAAAGTTGGCTGGCACTCGGAACGGGGGATTTTGCTGCATCTAGCTTATTTAGCAGAAGCTTGCATTCTTTTAAATTGGTTTGCAGAATCCGGTACAGCACACGTTCACGCTCACTTCGGGACAAATTCCACAACAGTCGCAATGCTGTGCCGCGTGCTTGGCGGCCCCACTTACAGTTTCACCGTTCACGGCCCTGAAGAATTTGATAAAGCGACACTTCTTTCCTTAGACGAAAAAATTAAGCGATCGACCTTTGTAGCGGCGGTTAGTTCCTTCGGTAAAAGTCAGCTTTTTCGGTGGTGTGATCGCACTTTTTGGTCAAAAATTCACGTCATACACTGCGGCGTAGATGCTGCATTTTTAGCTGCACCCTACGTCCCCATACCCGCAGCACCCCGCTTAGCTTGCATTGGCCGGCTCAGCGAACAAAAAGGTCATTTGTTATTGCTAGAAGCTGCTAACTTGCTAGCAGTTCAAGGCTTAGAGTTTAAGTTGATACTTGTAGGAGACGGGCCGCTGCGATCGGATATTGAACACCAGATTCTGCAACTCGGCCTGCAAAATCATATAGAAATTACCGGCTGGGCCAGTGGCGATCGAGTTCAGCAAGAGATTTTAGCTTCACGGGCAATGGTATTGCCTAGTTTTGCTGAAGGTTTGCCCGTCGTAATTATGGAAGCCCTCGCTCTCAATCGACCTGTAATTAGCACTTATGTGGCTGGCATCCCGGAGCTCGTAGAACCCGGTGTTTGCGGTTGGTTAGTTCCTCCCGGTTCCGCAGAAGCATTAGCGGTAGCGATGCGCGCGGTATTGGAAGCACCTCTAGAAAAACTAGAACAAATGGGGAAAACAGGAGCAGAACGGGTTGCTCAACAACACAATGTTGATTTAGAGGCAAAAAAATTAGTGGCGCTGTTTGAGAGTGCTTGAGAATGGTGCAAAACCTATTGATTAACTGACATCAAATCTGTTAGCATCGGAATTATTCATATATCTCTTCTCGACCTCTGCGTGATTCAGCGTCAATCCATTATCATCGGCGGCCCGAGAAATTATATTTTTTAACCGCAGATAGAGGCAGATAAACACAGATTAACGCAGATGAATTAGATTAATTCCGGTTTCAGCGTCCGTGATTGTTGACTGCTGACTGGATTTTACAATTCCGATGCTACCAGATTTGATATGACATCTTGCACAATTATTAATAAGTCTTTGAATGGCGGGTTCTCCTGCCCACTCTACAGGAAAATTAATTGTTTTTGGAACAGGTCGGAAAGCCTGTTTTTTTAATTAAGGCAACCTACTTACAAACTTTTTAAGGAATAGGAACTGATCGCAACAACTTGTCAACAATCGTCTTAGCCCTCCTTCCCCCCGCCGGAATCAACCTGTGAGACAGTACGTGCGGCGCCAAATCCTTCACATCATCCGGGGTAGCAAAATCACGCCCTGAAATAAACGCCAAAGCCTGGGACGCCCGGTGCAAAGCCACCGCACCTCGGGGACTCACCCCCAGAGTAATCTCCTCATCCTCCCGCGTCGATCGCACCAAATCTACAATATACTGTTTCAAAGAGCCTTCCACCTTCACACCAGCGCACAAACGACGCAATTCCTGCACTTCTTCCAAAGAAATACAAGGCTGCAAATCTTCAACAGCAAAACTATCAGAAAGCCGTTCCAACATTTGCAACTCTTCCAACGCAGCGGGATAGCCCAAAGTCAAAGACAAAGTAAACCGATCCATCTGGGCTTCCGGTAGCGGAAAAGTGCCTTGATATTCGATCGGGTTCTGAGTCGCAATCACAAAAAACGGTGCCGGAACATTTCGAGAAACTCCATCTACTGTCACCTGCTTTTCTTCCATCACTTCCAGCAAAGCTGACTGAGTTCGCGGCGTCGCCCGATTGATTTCATCGGCAAGCAAAACATTAGCAAAAACTGGCCCGGGCAAAAACTCAAACTCTCCGCTGCGCGGATTCCAAATATTAGTACCGGTGATATCCGTCGGTAACAAATCGGGAGTGCACTGAATCCGCTGAAACTTCCCATCGATCGATCGCGCCAAAGACTTCGCCAGCAGCGTTTTTCCCACACCCGGCACGTCTTCCAGCAGCGCGTGGCCGCCCGAAAGCACGGCTACCAGCACCAAGCGAATAGCATCCGCTTTGCCGACCATAGTTTTGCTTAGATTTTGTTTGAGCCGCTCAATATGTTGTCTCATATCCCTGATTACTAAGTGCTAATTGCTAATTGTGGATCAAACATCAAATGACCCAAATCTTGAGTCTTTGCCTTGCGGACTTCGTATTTGTAAAACTACAATTGATTCTGACTCATTTTGCACCATTTTTTAAACCTATGACGCTGTTCTAGATCACATAATTATTAGACTTTAGCAGTTAATACGCTTCTAGCAATATCGCAATCTGCCTGAATTTGAGTTTTGAGAGCATCCAGAGAAGCGAATTTTTGTTCGGGTCGCAAAAACTCTACCAAACTCGCGCTCAAGGTTTGACCGTACAAATCCCCAGACCAATCTAACAGGTGAACTTCCACAGTGGGTTGCAACCCGTCTACCGTCGGGCGACAGCCAACATTCATCACCCCATTGACAAAAGATAAATTTGATGCTGCGCCGGGAATTAGAGATTTGGGATTTTCCCGCTGATAGGAAGAACTTTCCTCTTTCATCTTTTCCCATCCATGCTTCAGCGAGACTCGCACCGCATACACGCCAAAACGTGGCAAAAATTTTTCCGGTGGCAGTTCGATATTAGCAGTAGGAAATCCGATCGTCCTGCCCAGCCGCTGTCCGCCAACCACAGTCCCGACTAAACTGTAAGGTCGGCCCAGCAACTGATTCGCTCTTGTGAGGTCGCCGGATGCCAGACCTTCGCGGATTGCAGAACTGCTGATCCGATCGCCCTCACCGCAATTGTGCAGCGGTACAAGAGCAACATCAATACCGTAACCCGAGGCGATCGACTGCAAATCCACAGCCGTCCCAGCGCGTCCCCGCCCAAACCGAAAATCAACCCCCACACTAATTCGACTCGCTTTTAGTTGTCGCACCAAAATTTCCTCGACAAACTCACAAGCAGTCAAAGCCGCCAATTCTCGATCGAACGGCAGCAGCACAAGTTGCTCGACACCCATTGCTGCGAGCAATTCTACCTTTTCTGCCAGAGGCGTCAGCAGTTTTTTCGGTTGACCCGTAAAAAATTCTTGCGGGTGGGGATCGAATGTCACCACAGTGCCGTAAAGCCGATCAACTCCATCAGAATCGATCCCAGAGAGGCTGTTCCCCTCTGCCTTCGTCTGACCTATCAAACCATCATAATTACGGCCGCTGTCGGCTCCATCGGGTGGTGGTGCTGAGTTGTTGTAGCAGGTCGCCGGAGGTTCGCTTTCCCAATTTTGATCTGTGCCAGCGTTTGAACGCAAGTTTTCTGCGGACGCAAAAACCGTCGCAGAATTTGGCCCAGGCGATCGATTTAAAATTGGCTGCACGACTTGTCGATGCCCTAGGTGCAAACCATCAAAGTTTCCCAAGGCAACAGAAGTTGGAGTCAGAGCAGCGGTACAAGAAGAAGTTACCCACACGCTTAAAATTTTGACATACTTAGCCAGATTGCGATCGCCAGTCGATTTTAGATTTTAGATTTTAGATTTTAGAATTGACTCCCCAGATTAATCTGGGAGGTTCAACTAGGGTCTAAACTTTTGGATTTTCCACGACACGAGTCGGGGGCTTGTATCCGTCTTTGAGTGAGGTCAGCCCTAACTTAAATTTCAGATTTCACAGATCAAGATTTCAGAACCCTCTGGCAACCTCAAATCCATCAGACAGGCACTTTAGGCGCTTGCACCCACGCTTCAGACAAATCCTTATCAGGAGGCAGCAACTGTAACGACAAACCTTCCCGCGCCATCAAACTATTCGGGAATCTTTGAGCCACTTGTTCTCCCACCCTGTCTAAAAACTCGTCATTGTGCAGGGGGTCGTGGTGAAAAATCACCAACTTTTTGACATTAGCAGCCTTTGCCACCTTCACTGCTTCCTGCCAAGTCGAATGTCCCCAGCCGACCTTGCTGCTCTTCTCCGCATAATACTCCTCATCGGTATAAGTAGCGTCGTAGATCAGCACCTCAGCATCTTGAGCCAAAGACAGCACATTTTCGTCTAAACGATCGGGAAAATGTTCGGTATCAGTCACGTAAGCAGCCGAATACCCCCGCCAGTTGACGCGGTAGCCTATAGCTTCCCCAGGATGGTTCAGCAAAGCAGTTTCCACCTTAATCTCTCCGATTTCCAGCGGTTTGCCCACTTCTATATCGTTAAATTTCAGGTCTGCCCCCATAATTTGCAGGGGTACCGGAAAATTGGGGTGCAGCATCTGGTCGTGCAGGCGCTGCTGGATAGTAGCCTTATTAGGAGCAATAGCGCCATAGATGTGAAAGCAGTTCCCAGGAATAAAAGCTGGGACAAAAAATGGGAATCCTTGAATGTGATCCCAGTGAGAGTGAGTAAAAAACATATGAGCTTTTACGGGCATCTGGGACAGGAGAGTTTGTCCCAAAACCCGCAATCCAGTACCACCATCGAAAATTAGGCGACTGTCACCCACTCGCATTTCTACACAGGGCGTGTTGCCCCCGTAACGTACTGTTTCTGCCCCGGGAGACGCTATGCTACCTCTAACGCCCCAGAAGTGAACCGTGAATTGGTTGTGCATACTAGACATGAGTTTTCTTGCAAGATTGTTCCGGCGAGTTATCGATAAGGTGTTTACATATTACTAAGGGCTTTACCATCAAACCCAAGCTCTTTGACGGTCGAGTTCCCCACTTGTTGGAAGTGCCAAGAGTCTCGCTCATCGCGAGAATGCAAAACTGTTGGGCTTGACAACTGAGCAATAAATTACAAGGTAGACTAATGAAGTCTCGATCGTAACTATTTTTTTCCTATCTTCACTAGCCTAACCTCCGCAGACACACTTTGGGGCAGCAGTTCTGTCTGAGTTTGGTCAAAAGCCGCTGTTTTTCCAGCCTCCGCAATTGCCGAACACGATCTATCGGTTGTTTGCCTTGCTGCTTTACCGGTTTGAACCCGGATGATCGGCTTCCTCAACTCCCATTAATTCAAAAATCTTAGCAGTTTAGGAATGCTCCTGCTAATTATCCAACAATACTGTCTGTGTCTGGATTCTCGGCCCGCCCGGAGGCGGCGGTTCGTCCCGCTGGTCAAGCTGATCCCAGCCTCATCTGACACCGGGGTAGCAGCGATAGTCCGGGCCTGCGGGCAAAAGGCTAAATTTTCGTCGTGCATTTCTTAGCGGACAAATTGAATCACTCAAAATTCCCCTATTTTTGGAAATTAAAAAATATCGATTTTTGGCCATCATGCCAACTCCGATCGCCATTCTGTCTCAAGAGTGATGCAGAAATATTCGCTGTTAACCTATCGTGATTTTCTCAACCATCTTCAATTGCTCTATTTTTGGTAAGGATTTATCGGAATTCAGCGCATTTGCGGTACTCGCCACGGGGTTGAATTTCCGGTATCATAGAAGCTTAGAGTCTTATTTGCCAAGAATCTAAATCAGTGCTAAAAAAGCCTGGATAACTTTAAGTTATTTTTCAAAAAAGTCAGTATGAATCAAGTTAAAAAAACTACAACCAAGCTGAATAGATCGCCTGTAAAAGTGTCCGATCGCACTTTGGAGCTCGGTAATCTTCCCTTGAGCGACCTGTCTTTAGAAATAACTGATGGTCAAGCTTTGAGGGATTTTAGTTCGGACGATCGCCCGCCGGGAACCCCAACAGCCACAGGCCGGACTGCCGCAACAAGACGCTTGAGGCTAGATGGCAAGAGCGAGTGGGCCCGATCGCCTGTGGTTTCTACTGCGTTTCTCAAGTGGCTGCTAGAGAGTTTGACTCGATCAAAAGGTTGGCTGGCAGTTGTCACCCTGGCAGCAGTTTGGGGGTGGTGGAACAGTGAATTACTGTTTTCCACGGGCCTGGGGATAGCAGCGATGATGCTGGTTTACCGAGGGCAATCGTGGGACTGGCAATTGCTGCGGGCAAAAGGCGAGCAATTTTGGGAGGGCCCGAACCGTCGGTTCGTTTTAGCCGTCGGCATCGGCGGCATTGCTACCTTGGGCGCTTACATGAGTTTGGCAATTTGGGCGGACTCCGAGAGCCCGTGGATGGCTTTGAGCCTAATTTTGCAGAATTTGGGTACGATCGCGATTGCAGGGCTGTTGCTGCAGCAAGGGTTGAGTCGGAGGGCCGCAAAAGATGAAGTGGCACTCGATCGCATCTTGGCTGATTTGACTGATGCTGACCCCGTGAAGCGTTTGATTGCTGTGCGGCAAATGACTGATTTGGTGAATCAGGGTGGGTTTGGTCCTGTGAGCTCTGTCAAAAGTTCGATCGCCCGTTCCCGCGCTGCCGAGTGCTTTCGCCTGATGCTGAGTCGGGAACCAGAAGCTTTAGTCCGCAATGCCCTTCTCGAAGGTTTGCAGACTTGGGACGCTACTTATGGCATGGCTTTAAAATCCAAAAATCAAGTCATCGACTATTAGCTGACCGTCAAAAGCGTAAAAAGTAATTTTATGAATATTCGGAGCTTTTACGCGCAGGGGAGCCCTAGGGGCGATCGGAGAATTAGACCCGACCAGATTGGGCGCCGGCATTTCATCCTGAACAATTGGGTTGCCGTCAATGTCACAAGCAGATAAAACAGTTCGTCGCGAACTGGTGACAAGTCCTGACACCCAGCGAACTGGATACTTAAAAGTTACTTCTATCAGTCCGCTTTTGGGGGCCCCCATTAACACTGTTGCCCCAGAACCCGTGAAAAACGCAGGGTTTGAAGGTTGGATGGCGACGGCATTGCTAAAAGTCACCCCCCAATGTGCAAACTGGTGTTCTACTACTTCAAAGCATTTCAAGTCTTCTAAAGCTACGCGGACGATTGCAGGTACCGTGGCGCGCGATCGCACATCTGAACCTGCGCCTGAGCGTTCTGGAGTGGCGACAAAAGACTTTTTGCCGTTTAAATCCATGCTTCGACAGGCTGTGTCAAATTCTGCCAACCCGTCAGATTGAAGACTTTTCGCATCAACCATAAAACCCTCGCGATCCCTTTTTCTGAGCAGTTGCATTTTAGTAGACCTCCCTGAGATTAGTTGTTTCTTGTGTTTTGGAATTGATAACGGCGAGGCCCGTGATTGCCAAACCTGCAATTAGGAATCGAAACCCCATCGCCCGCCCTCCAACAAAGACTTTCGACCTCAAAAGCCACTGCTCCGCAAAATATCGTGATTAATGATTTGTGATTGGCGAGCGTCGGCAAACCTGCCGCCTGCCTGAAAGCGAGTTCTAATAGTCCTCCTTTCCGAGCGCCTGCTTTCGGGGTTGGCGAACAGACTCTATTTTGTTGAGGGGTCTTACCCATCATTTTGCTATTATCTCCGATCGGCGGTAGTTTGCAAGGGTAAGGATAACTACACAGCCGAATTGCCCAAATCGCAAAACTTACTTGCTGTCTGTAGTTTCACGCTTCACCTGTACTAAAATAGATTTAAATCATTACTCAATCTTTACAAAAACGCCACCAGCTTTGCAAGTTTTTTAAACAGAGACGGGGCGGCTCAAAAGAATCTAAAATATAACAGCGATTAAGGTTAGTTTATGCTTGTACCCCTCGGCTTCGGTCAGCGATCAATAGTTACTTCTCTCGGCAGAATGGTTTACTACACTGCTGAAAAAATGCCTTGGATGGGGTTGCCGACCTCAACTTCGGAAAATAAGCCAAACTTAGTATTTTTTCACGGTTTTGGCGGCGGGTCGAGTGCCTACGAATGGTCGAAAGTTTATCCGGCTTTTGCGGCCGAATATCGAATTTTAGCACCTGATTTAATCGGTTGGGGGCGATCGGAACATCCGGCAAGAAATTATCAGGTTGAAGATTATATCACAACGTTGATCGAATTTCTAGAAAAAACTTGCGGTAGTCCGACAGAGGTGATTGCTTCTTCGCTGACAGGGGCGATCGCGATTCGAGCTGCGATCGCACGGCCGGATCTCTTCAAATCCCTAATTTTGACCATACCCAGCGGTTTGTCGGACTTCGGACAAGATTACGGCAGCAGTTTCTTCGCTAAGCTAGTCAACACGCCGATTTTAGATAAATTGCTCTACAGCACCGGCATCGCCACAGACGGCGGCATCCGTAGCTTCCTAGAACAACGACAATTTGCCGATTCGCGTCGCGTTTACCAAGAAATTGTAGATGCTTACCTCGCATCTGCTTTGGAACCAAATGCAGAATATGCCGCCCTGTCTTTTGTGCGGGGAGATTTGTGCTTTGATTTGTCGCTGTACATCACTCAGCTAACAACGCCGACAGCGATTATTTGGGGAGAAAAATCGCAGTTTACCGGGCCCGATATCGGCCAGCGGTTGGCAAACCTCAACCCCGAAGCAATCAAAGTTTTTCAACCTCTGGAAAACGTAGGTTTGACTCCGCAGTTAGAAATTCCCGCTGTCACGATTGGCTTAATTAGGCAATACTTAAAATTGCTTTCGGAAGGGTGAAGAAGGAAGAAGGAAGAAGGAATATGAATTCCCTCTTCCCTATTAGCAATGACTACTGACTACTGACTACTAATTATTCTTTTACTCGCACGTCGATGACGCTGGCGTTGAAAATGTACTTGTTGCCTTCAAGCTCTAGCGTAGTACCAATTTTGACTTTCGTATTACCTAAAACCGGGCCATTTTCAGTAAGTTGACCTTTTCCCTCTAAGGTAAACATCATATTTTTGCTGAAGGATTCTTCTTCTCTGGGGTCGGGGAGAGCTTTCAGAGTGCCGTTGGGCTGAGGAACTGCTAGGGTTCTGGTGAGAGTTTTGACAGATTTGATGGTAATCTGACCGGAGGGTTGATTGCGGATCACCACATTGATTTTATCGCCTGCTTTGAACAAATCTGGAACGTTTGTTCCTTTGAGACCGATCGCAATTGCATCAATCTCTACAGGTTTGACACTGGTGCCGACTTGGGCGACGGAACCGCCAGAAGTGCCGGGAAAGAAGAAGATTCCGACTGCAACTAGCAGTACGATCAGAGCGGCAGCTACGTCTAGAATGCTGAGTTTGCCGAACAGTCTGCCTTGAGAATCCAAAATTTTCATAATCGCCTATTATACTGATAGCGACAGGAGTATGTTTACAAGCTCAGGACTTACACAGACATCGATGAAAAACAGATGCTGCTATTGCTGAGCTACCGCTGGCAATGACATACTTTATTGATGCGTAAGTCCTGAAGCTAAAAGATATTACCACAACGATCGCCCAAAATCCGCATGATTGGGGCACTTAACCCAGAAGGCAGTTGACGGCGGTTGGTTAGGCTTGGCTCGATCGCCCAGAAGCTGGTGGCGACGGTAAAAATTGACAAAAAGCTAGAATAGCAACTAAGCAGCCTCAAATTACGTCTGCCTATTTAGTGACTTTTCGAGTTTTTCCTACAATTTTATCTAACTTCTGGCACCTATCACTCATGTTAAAAAGTTTTTGGTTGACTTGCCGGCGTACTTGTGGCCGGGGGATTTATCTGTTTATGTCCCTGATTGTGGCTGCGGGTATTGGGATGGTTTCCCCGGAACCAACTCAAGCATTTTCTTTGCCTGAACTGATTTTTCGAGGCATTCAAGTTATTCAATTGTCCAATATGTCCGATCGACAAGAGGTGGCTATTGGCCAACAAATTAATCAGCAGTTAACGAACAGCGAGTTTAAGATTGACCGCGATCGGGACACTACAGAATATATCAACCGCATCGGTCAGCGGCTCGCTCAAGAAAGCACTCGCCCCGATATTCCTTATACTTTTCAAGTGATTGACGACGACAATATTAATGCTTTTGCGACAATGGGCGGTTTTGTTTATGTGAATAAAGGTTTGATGGCAGCGGCGGACAATGAGGCAGAATTGGCAAGTGTGATCGCCCACGAAATCGCTCACATTAATGCTCGCCACGCGCTTAAACAAATGCGTCAAATGGCCATAGCTTCAGGCGTAGCTTCGGCGACAGGGCTCGATCGATCTCAGGCGGTTCAGATTGGGGTGGAATTGGCTTTGCGCCGTCCCCACAGCCGCCAAGCTGAGTATGAAGCCGATCAGTTGGGATTGCAAACTATGGGGCGAGCGGGCTACGCTCAATCTGGGATGGTTGATTTTATGAAAAAGTTGCTCAACAAGCCTTCTCCTCCTAGCATTTTGAGCACTCACCCGGCAACTGGCGATCGTATTGCTGCTATTTCACAGGCTATAGATCCGGATCTTGCTAGCGGTGAAGGTTTGAATAATGAGGATTACAGGCTAGAAATCCGCAGGCTTTTAGGTTCGTAGTAAACGTAAATCAGTCAGACACTCTCTTATTTTCACTTCTCTTTTCTTACTTCGCGATCTTCGCGTCTTCGCGGTTCCTTAAAAAATAAATCCAGTTACTAAGGTATGTCAGCAGCAAGTTAATTTCGATTTAAGAGATCGGACTTAAGCGGACATACCCTACAACTAAAACTTGATTTAACACTGCTGTTGAACAACAGAATCGATCGCAGGTTCCGGGGGTGCAATCGGCTGGGGCTTCAATTGCCTGACAACTTCGTCAAACGGCAAAATTCTGACTTGATTGTTAAATACATTTACTTGATAAACTCTGCGGTAGCTGAGGTCAAATCCTGTCAGCCAGCCGCTTTTGGGATGATAAGCACCCGTGTCAATATCCAACCACCCTTCGCCCCTGACTAATTCGCCCGGTCTGACCCCATGAAAGGTAAAGGTGATCGTGTGACCGGTGATAATTAATTTATTGGGAAAATAGGGTTTCGACATGGTGTGAAATTCCCTGCGAATCCAACACAGTTGTTCGATCGACTGTTCATCGAGGGACAGATGGGGGTCAACGCCGGCGTGAACCAGCCAGATGTCCCCTAAGTCCAGGTGCGTGGGGAGCGATCGCAGCCACTCTAAGTGTTTGTACGGCATCATCCCTGTATCTCTGTAGCTCGCTACTGTCGCATCGCCACCACTGTAGAGCCAAGATTGCCACGCTCGCATATCCATCGGCGTCCCTGACAAAGCCTCCAGCATCAGTTGTTCATGGTTGCCCAACAGAGTTTGGTAGGGGCTTTGCTGCACAAAATCTAATACCTGAGCGCTTTTGGGGCCACGATCGATTAAGTCTCCCAAAAAATAGACGCGATCGTTCGAGCTGGGGGCCAGTGCCTCTAGCAGGGTCATTAACCCGTCGTAATGCCCGTGTACGTCCCCGATAACAATGCGCCGGTGCTCCATTGTGTTTATCCGCTTCCCTGACTCAAAAGCCCCATCTCTAGCTTATAGCATCTGATTTTGCTGTTATTTGCCTCCCCTCTTTTACGGTGGAGGGGTGTCACCCATTATACTGCTTTTTATAAAGATTCTGTAAAGTTCACCAGTAGCTGTTTGCGTACCTACTGATAGAAACACAGGCAACCTGTTAATTGTGCTTCTGCAACTGCTGTTACTGAGGCAAAGCTTTGAATTATTTCACGCTTTAGGGTGCATCAGCGATTAGCCGACGGATTAAGTCGAAAATAATCCTAGCTGACACACCCTAAAATACGAGCGAGCCTTAACGATGGTCACTGAGTCAAAGCTTTGAGGAATGTCTGGAGTTCTGCCAAAAAACCTTTCTTTTTTAGAGGTTTTGCAGGTGTGGTGGACTCAGGATCGGCGCTTGGGAGAGAAGCGGCTAAAATCCGCTCTAAATCGTCTCCGACAGGTTTTTGGGCGGTTTCAGAAATTAGTTCGTATTCGTCGTTTGTTTCCAGCCACACTTGCCACGATTGGGGGTAGCAGCGGAATAAAGCAGCAGTGTCTAGGGGTCTGATGTAGTAGCAGGATTCAATTTTGCTGAGGAATCGATCGCGCAATTGGCGGCCCGCATAGCCTATACCTATGGTGGCAACATCTTCCAGGCGCGGGTTGAGTAGAATTACTGGGCGACCGGCCGCAGCTATATAAATTTTTTCGACTTGGGCAACTTCTACGGCTGCTGGATTGATCAAAAGGAAAAGTTGATCTTCTGGTGATATTTTATCTTCAACAGGGGTGCGGCTGCTACCCAAATCAGTGACTTTAAACGGTGTTTCTCCCCAGTCGCGGCGCGCGAGGGCTGCCGCACCCGTGTCGGGAAAAAAGACTTTTACTCCGGAGTAGATTTCCTCAAATTCTGGGAGAAATTGTAGGGTGATAGATTGTGCTTGCAGGGCGATTTCTGGAAATACTAATTCGACTTGCAGTAGAGTTTTGCCGTCCGAGAGGGCAGCGGCGGTGGCAATGCGGGATTGGGCGATCGCCTCGTTGAGATCCTTGGGCAGTTCTGTCATTAATCTTATTGTTTTTACTCGACTTCTCTCAATCTAATTTTACCTGAGATATTGCACTATTCTCAATTACATGTTTATAAACAGGCAAGATGCCTGTTCCACAAAAAAAATCCCTCTTTGTGGAACAGGCATCTTGCCTGTTATTGAGCATAGTGCAAGATGTAAGTTTTACCGCCTCAAGCAACAAAAGCTAACACCGACACGGGCGAACCGGAACCTCCCACAAGGCGCAATATTCCGATAACTAAAGTGATGTCAGCCGCAGGTAACAAGTCGAGATTTGCTAGATTTTCCAGCACTATGCGCTGCTTTTCCAATACCAATTTGTTAACTGCAAAACTTTCATCTCTGCCGGTATCTACCCCGTGACTGTCGGTTCCAACTCCTGCTATAGAGCGTTCTTCTAGCAAAAATTGAGTTACTGGTTTGCCAAATCCGGGAAAGTGGCAAATGCCGCGATCGTCGCGGTTGAAAAATGCTCCCTGATTATCCCAGTTTTCTTGCCACCCAGTATACAATAAAACTAGATTTCCCGGTTCTATAAGTTTGTGCTGCCGTTCCCAAGTCAATATATCCTCAATTGTTAAAGTGTAGTCGGGATTGGCAAGACTTTGCTCTCGGATGTTGATCGCAATTGCCGGCAAAACGAGCGACTGCGGGGAATAATTATCAATGCTGGCGCCTCCTGCATAAAAGCTGTTGGGTGCGTTGATGTGAGTGCCACTGTGTTCTCCCATCGAGAATTTCCGCAAGAAATACCCGTCTGTTTCTATTTGAGAGACTGTGGCAATTTCTGTCGCTGGATCTCCTGGCCAAATGGGAATGTTTGGGTGAATTGAATGGGTTAAGTCTACAATTTGGCTGTAAGCGATCGTTTTTAAGTTATTTGAGTTGAAGTTGTTTGTCATCTCTCTAAAAAGTTGCGTTATTTTGCTGGGAGTAAGGTAAGTCCTTCGAGATCCGATATCGGCCGCCTATCTTGGCAAAAGTGCTTTAACAATCTTCACTACTTCATCATAAACCGCTGACCAAGGGCAGTCATAATCACTATTAGGGAAGCCAACCATATGCTCCTTAGAAACCAATCTGGCAGGTATAATATTTTCTCGAACCAGCGGAGACGACCAGTGTTCTTCAACCCAATCCACACCGTGAAAAACAGGCCCTGCATGGACTACACCAGGCTTATTAGCAATCCATTGTACTTTTGCGATTCCAGAACTGGCGGGTATGCAGTATAAATCTACTTCATTAATAAAAACTACCTTTTCATAAGTAGTGCTGCCAATTAGAGAGTATATTGGAATATTAAAAGGCAAAAGAGTGAGAATTTCATTCAGAATATCCTTTTCCGCTACAATCATCGACTCCCCTAAAGGGTATTCTACTTCGTGGCGCCCCCAGCCATCAATAACTACTCCCAAATTAGGAAATTCCTTTGCTAGTTTTTTGATCATATTAGTATTTCCCTCAACCTGAGATACCCAAGTTCTAATACTTCTAATTTCGATCCACAAAAGAGGGAAATGTTTTTTAGCATTTTCTACTTTTTCTAAAAAATCTGGATTTTCAGAACACTTTTTTAGAGATAATTGAGTGACGCGATCCGCTAACTCTTGACTCATAAATAAGTCACTGACTTGAACAGCAAAATAGTTATTATCTAATATAGTTTGAAATAGCTCGTCATTATTAGCTAATTGAGTAATTTTATGGCTGGGTATTTCAGGAAAAACACCGCCGACATTAAAAAACTGTTTATCCCCCACTAAAAAATTTTCTATTTTCTCTAAAAGATTATTGTGCTGAAGATAGAGAATACCTGATAAATCATTCCAGTAGTAGTGGCCAAAGTTTCTATTAAATCCTATATCAAATACGAGGTTTTTAGGAATTTCGCTTTGTATATACAATTTAGTCTTTGGATAACTACTAATTAGATTACTTTTTAAAATATTGATAATTCTGTGGATTTCATCACCGAGCAACCAGTGAGGAGAAAATTTTATAATGAGTTCTTTTCCTGGTAGATAAATACACATTTTTCCGCGACAAGTATTACCAATTGCTAAGTAAAATATTTCCTGGCTAACAAAGCGGTAAAAGTGCATTGATACACCGGATTCAAAATAAACATAAAATGATTGATTAGACCTGAGAATTTTACCGCTAAAAGGGCAGACTGAGTAAATATAACCTGTTTCTACTATCGCCTTGCTACAAGCATAGTTTTTATGAGGTTCCCATACTTCAGAGACTGTTTCGACAAATTTTCTAGAAAGTTTTACTTTCGGTGTAGAAACGAAAGTATTAATATAAATTTCTTCTAAAAAAAGATTATCTTTTTTTATTATTTGTAAATTAGCCCAGGATAAGCCATAATTAGTGAGAGAAAGTTTGTCTGCTTCCTTTAAATTATTCATATCAATAATTTTATAGTGGCTGTTTTTATCAAAATAGGATTCTGCTTCAGCTTTTGTGGGAACTGTCTCAGAGATATCATCACTTTTTCCTAAATGATTTAAGTTTTTCCACAAAATTTCATAAATTTCTCCTGTTTCAGGGAATTTTTCTTGTTCACCCTTATTATTAACTTCCTGGTTGTGACTAAATTGCGGGGCTTTCTGGAAACAAGCGATCGCTTCATCCATTAAATCTCTTTCTGCCAAATACAGACTAAAATTATAATAGACCATCGCCTGATGAGGCTCGGGCTTCAATACACAATCAAAACAAGCAATAACTCGCTCGATTCCTGCTTGCTTAACTAAAAGCACTCCCCAATTACGATTTAACTCAATGGCACGATAATAAGCTAAATTAGCTGGCTCGCTCTGTCCAGTTTGTAATAATACTTGGGCCATATAATAATAGGAACATGGACCATCTGGATTAATATCTATCGCCTGTTGAAAAGAGGATATCGCCTCTTCAAAGCGCCCTAATTTGGTCAAAGCCTCTCCTAAATTATGGTGAGAACAATAAAAGTTAGGGTTTGCTTCTATGGCTTGATAGTAATAAGCGATGGCTTCCAATAATTTTCCTTTTTGTTTCAATTGGTTAGCAGTTTGAAAATAGGTATTAATCATGGTGTGGGGTTATTGGCTATTGGCGAAATGAACTTAATTTATCAGTACTGGATGCGGTCAAATTTAGGGTCGATTGCTCTAATTGTGATTGATTGGGATTGTTTCAGTTTTAAGGGCGCTCGCTCCACCACTACAAACTTGCGCTCAACCGATCGAGCGTTGCTTCCATCACATCCTTTGTTTGCCCGGAAACAGTATACACCAAAGCCTCTCGATAAACTCTCCCTGCCGGGTGCAGCGTACCGTTAGCCGCACCGCTGGAAACTGCAACCGCAGCGTGCCCGCAGCGCACGGCTAAATCAATGGCTTCGGCTCGGAGCGCTAATTGTTCTGCTTTTGAGCTATGTTGAGATTGTGGGAAATGCTGTTTTAGCCGATCGAGCTTTTGCTCTAGTTTTTGGCAAGCCGCCGTTATAAAAGGTGAATTCTTAGCAGCCGCCGCTGCTGCAATTACATCCAATCCCGCTTGAATACAGCCAAAAGTACCCGGAACAAAATTCAGTATATTTTTGCTGTCGTTTTCCGAAATCCAGCCGACAGGTTTAACTGAAATTATTTCCGATTCATGCAGCAACCAATTATCGAGAGTGGCTGTCACAGTATTAGTCGACTTCATGGCGATTAACTGCATGATTTCGCTACAAGCTATTTTACCCGATTCGCGTTCAATATTGGCAAAAGGCACTAAACCGAAAACTGCGCGATTGTCAGGAAGTACCGCAGCTACAATAAACTTTTGAAACAATCCAAAACCTGTTACCCAAGGAACTTTTCCTGACAGTAAATAGCCCGCTTTTGTGGGAGTTGCGGTGACGGCCGGATCGCCCGATCGCCTCAAATGCGAAAACCCAATACCCAAGCGTAGCTCTTTTTGGGTGATCGCGGGCAAGTATCTGCTTTTTAGGATTTCATTGTCGCTGTTGGCAAGCATCGCAGTTGCGCTGTGGTGCTGAGTTTGCAGGAAAGACAAAGCGCCGGAATATCGAGCCGTCAATTCCTGATATTTGTAAAAAATCTCCGGTGAAATTTCAGCGCCGCCCCATTTTTGGGGAACTCGCAACGCTAAGAGCGATCGATCTTCCAATCCAGCAACTGCTGTTTTCAGCGCTTCCGAGTCGCTGTCGATAATTTCCGCGTGGGGTGCAACGCACTTTTGTAGGTAAGTTTCTGTGCTGTTGAGAATATCTTGGGAATCCATTTTTTATAATTATTTTATAGCAGAGGTAGGGACACGGCACTGCCGTGTCCCTACTACTCCCTCGCTCGCGGGGTGTACTTTATAAACGTATAATCGGCTTTATATTTATTCAAATTCTTATGAAGCGAGCCTAAAAGCCCGCCTCATAACTAACTCACTACCAAACTTTCCAAGGAGCCTTTCCTTCATCCCAAAGTTCGTTTAAATACTTGTATTCTCGAAAAGTATCCATTGCAAAGAAGAAGCCCTCATGACGGTAAGCCATCAATTGTCCGTCTGCGGCCAAACGCTGCATCGGCTCTTGTTCTAAAATACAATCATCTCCCCCCAAATACTCAAACACCCGGCGGTTGAATATCATATATCCAACACTGATCCAGCCGTCGATTTGAGGTTTTTCAGTAAATTGAACTACGCGGCTATCGCTGTCTACCTCCAAAATTCCAAAGCGAGAAATCGGGCGAAATGTAGTGACAGTTGCCAGCTTCCCGTGAGACTTGTGAAAATCCATCAAGGCGTCAATATCGACATCAGCTACTCCATCGCCGTATGTCACCATGAAATTCTCGCGATCGATATATTTTTCGATCCGTTTTACCCGCCCTCCCGTCATGCTTTCCGCGCCAGTGTCAGCTAGTGTCACTTTAAAATCTTGTTCGAGATGTTCCTCGTGATAAGTGATGGTATTTTGGCGTCCCAGACAGATAGTAAAGTCATTATTCATGGCTTCATAATTGAGGAAATATTCCTTAATCATGTTGCCGCGATAGCCCAAGCACACAATAAAGTTTTGGAAACCGTAGTGTGCATAGATCTTCATGATGTGCCAAATAATTGGATGGCCTCCCACCTCAACTAAGGGTTTGGGACGAAATTCTGTTTCTTCTCTGAGACGAGTACCGAGACCGCCGGCTAGGATAACTACTTGCATTTTGTCACATTTTTAAAGATGATAAATTAATTTATCATCAATCATCAGGGATTTTTTCAAAGAATTATTAACATTTTTTCATAGTGAGTGAAGCTTTGTAAACCGCAGAAATCACGAACTCTTATAAATAATTCTAGGGTACGCGCGACCGCACCGTGTATTTGAATGCTGCGCGCACTTTCTAACTAACAGTAGGGTGGGTACTGCAGACAGTATATTTGAATACAGCGCAATTTCTAACTTATTAAGGGTCGATTAAGAAATAGACAAAAGAACAGCAAATACCTATACTAAATATAAGAAATAAATTCAACAGCAATGAAAAATCAACTCGATCGCCTAAAAAAGTTTTTAGGTATCTTCTGTGCGATCGCCTCAATAATTATATTATTCCAATCGGCTATACCTGGTGTTTACGCCACGGTTGTTGCACCGAAAATCTCAACCCTACCACAAACGACCGTAGCTTTTGTACCCAACATACCGGGCGGCGGGTTAGACTTTCACGAATCAGCAGGAGGACACACTTTAGAGAGACACGTTGGTAAAACAGAAGCAGAACTAGCACAGCGACTCGCAAGCGAAACGATAATTTCTGCCGCATCTTCTTTTACTGACCGTTCCGTCGCCGAAGCGGCTATTGCAGAAGCACTGAACAGAAATCAAAGTGCGATCGACTCCTGGGTGAAAAGTCGAGGAAATCGTTATACGATCGACTACAATGCCAACAGAATCATTGGCATTACTCTGCGTCGCCGCGCATCCAAAGCAACTTCGGCAACTAGCCTGAGAGTCGTCCTCCAGCGCAGCGCCAAATTACCTCCCGGATACTTTATTCTCACAGCTTATCCCCAATGATCAATCAATTTCCTCATTTAACCCAATTTTTCAGTTCCTACTTTCACCAAGACTGGCCTTTAGAAGCTGACACTCCCAGTGATGTAGTGAACAACTACCGCAGCAGCGAACCACCCGAAAGTGTTGAAGCTGCATCCCAAGAACTCAGCAAACTGCTAGAAATGCCGATCGCCCCAGCCGATTTAGTAGCATTCATCCTGGATGAATTAGGGTGTTACTACGATCCACAATCCGAAAATCAAACAGTCCGAGAGTGGTTGGAATCGGTGCAAAAATCTTTGAATAATCCCAGCTAAAATCTATATATTTGTAAGAACACGGCTATATATTTATAAGGACACGGCACGGCCGTGTCCCTACAACTTGTCCGCAATTAAATAGGATAGCTAGCTCACTTAGTAACCGTCAATAAGTAGCCTTCGTGGACGTTGAAATTAGGGATAACATAAGCCAAGCTGCCACTACCCACCGAAAAACTTTCTTCTTTAACGGTGACAAGCTGTGGCACGGCTCCTTCTTGATTGTTGGGAATTTTTTCTAATTTTAGATTGATTTTCTGACCCCTTTGAATACCTAGCTGCTCCAAATTTCCGAGGCTTAATGTTACCGTTGTTGCTGAGGAAAAATTGGGATCGAAATAACCTAAAAGTATCTGTGCTTTACCTTCAGGATTTGACTTGCTGGCTAAAGCGACAAGGCGATTGTTATTTGACCAACTCCGCACCCGCGAATTAACTCCGTCAGCATAAGCTTTGTAAGTCCACCAAGCGGCTCTCGGCTCAAAAGTATTAGGCGTCACCATCCCACTCAGCGTATTGTTGAAGCAATTGCTAACTTTATTTGGCCCTTGAGTATCCCAACAAGCTCTGCAAGCACCGTCAGCTTTTGCATACTCTAAGTTATACAAATAACCTAAGATTTCCCCCGGCTGGTACTGCGCTAAGTTCCCGACAATTTCGTTGACGTAAATTTTTTGCAATTTCAGTTCTTTGTAAGAGGGACTTTGCTGAAAATTGCGTTTAGCATCAATTACATGGTCGTCAACAAATAAGATCATGGTATCGTTGAGTTCGTGCCAAGCTAGGAAATTTACTTCCAGTTTGTTCGCTTTGCAGTAATCCAAAAAAGCCGCGAGATATCCTTTGTTGTAGTTGGTAATGCTCGGACCGCCAATAATTGCTGATGGCCCCAATTCTTCTCGCAAAATTTTGTAAGCTCTTTTGTAGGTTTCAAAGAATTGTTCTCTGCTTCCATTCCAAAAAGGATTTTTTAAATCTGGTTCATTCCATACATCCCAAATAATTTTCTTGCCTTTATTTTGCTGGGCTAACTGTCGGATGAATGCTTCCCACGCGGGGTAGTTTTGATAGGGCCAGCCATTGGGATTGCTACCGTAGCCCCACAAGTCGCTAACTACTAACTGAAACTCGGCTCCGCTGGCGATTACTCGATCGTAAATATCGAGTCTCCCCACCCGCCAAAGTTTGGGCTGCAAGGGTTTGATCGAGCTATCCGGCGGTTTGGCAGTGTCGATTCCGTGCAGGATGCCACTCATGGAAATTGTAGCGGTGGCTGGCTGTCCAAAATCTACTGTAACGTTCGATCGGAGTTGGGCGATCGCTTTTGGCTGTCCCAAATAGGCTATTAACAGAACAGTGACAATAGCTAAACCAATTGGCAGCAGTTTATTAATACGTGGGAACTTGAATGTAAATTGCATATCTTTCTTTGGTTGATGTTTGGTGAAATGGGCATCTGGCCCGTTCCTAAGAATGCTGCTAGAGCTCAGTTTTAACGAACAGATGACAACACTTCAAAACCCTGTATTAATTCTATCACTTGTTGCCAGGAGCGGGAGTTAATCAACTCGTTGGTATCGAAAGTAACTCCTTTTTCCGCAGCGAAGATACCAAAATTTTTCACCCAATCAAAGATAGTTTCTGTGGTAAAATAAGGTGTGCAAGCCCAAGCAGATTGCAAATTATTCACCATCTCGGACATATCTCCCCGATCGTAAGCCTCCCAAGCTTTCCAAACTAAATAATAGTATTTCAGCAAGCTATCCACTTGCTGTACCTGCTTTTTGAGTTTCGGACTAATAGAGAAACTGTCCCTATCATCCTCAGCTACAAATGCCTGTTCAATTATTTCTCCATATTCCCGAAGCATCCGTTCTTCTTTGAAGAGTTCTTGGGCTCGCGCTTTGCACGCTTCTCCTGCAAGTCGGCGCGATTCGGGATTTTCTGTCCATATTTCGACCGTTTCTACCAACTCTTTTACGGTTCCTGCTGGGTCGATTGTAGGATCGGGAAGCAACTTTCCCGTATCTCCTAATTCTTCAGGAATCCCGCTGACTGCTGTGGCAATTACGGGCAATCCTTTCGCCATTGCTTCCATAATTGCTAGCGGCATTCCCTCTGCTTCGGAAGATAAAATAAAGATGTCGCTGGCATCGAGCCAATCGGCAATATCCCAGCGCTGTCCTAAGAATTTAACCTGTTCTTCTACTCCCAATTTGCTCACAGTTGCTCTTAATTCAGGTTCCAGATTGTCGTGAGTAGTAGACCCAGGTCCGGCCCAAACAAAGTAAATTTGGGACCATATTGGACGATTTTTCAATTGGGCTATCGCCTGCAATTGATACTGATATCCTTTAATTGGAGTCAATCTCGCCGCCGTAAAACAAACAACAGCATTTTCGGGGATTCCTTGTTCTTGACGCAGGCGTTGGCGAGTGGAAAGATTCGGTGGCTCAAAATAACTATTTGGTCTGCCATAATAGATTACTTTCCCCCGTTCTAGACGCGCTTTAAATAGACTTTGGAACAAGTTTAAATTTTCGTGCGAAACAGCTACCGCTGCTTTGGCTACAATGTACTGGTAGGCAACTGCATCGAAATAGGGAATTTGATCGCCGCGATCGAAGGTTTCATAATTCCGATTGATATAACCCAGACTGATTATGTACGGTATATTTTGCTCGATCGCAACTTGTTTGGCTGCAAAGTTAGCCATCGGCCAGCCGTCACTAAATATAATTAAATCCGGTCGAGCCTGGGCGTAAATCTTTTGAGCATCATCCAAATTGTAAGCTATTCGCAAAAACTCTTTCATCGTGTCGAACTCTAGCCAAATATGTTCGATACCGAGCTGTTTTTGTTCGCTAATTAAAGGATTAGAAGCTTGACTTTGAACGCTGGTAACTCGGTAGCCATCCGCAGCTAATTTACACATCAGGGAGTGGTTAAACTGAGCCAAACCGCCGACTCCTGAGTCTTCTGTGTACAGGAGTACGTGCTTTCTTGGCTGCCGAGAAGTCGAACTGGGAGCCGATTGAAACTGATAAGGATTGTTCGCTGCGATCGCCACTATGTCTTGCCATTCCTGTAAATTGGTTAAGGCATAGGCATCAAAGTTGTAGCCGTACTGTTCCGAAACTCCCTTAAAAGTTTCCAACCAATTAAAAACAGTTTCAGTACCTGTCAGATTAGTGTAATGCAGAGATTTTTCTAGACTTTCGACCATTTCTGGCAAATATCCGTCGCGGTACATCCGCCATGCTATCCATACGAAACACTTGTAACGTTCCGCACGTTTCAAGTCGCGGATGTGCTGAGGCAAATCTGGTCGCGCGAAAAATTGCTCCATCAAAATTTCCGTATTTTTCATTAATTTGGAGCCGTTGGACATGATATTGCTGTCGTGCTGACGATAGCAGGTTAATATCTCTTTTAACCAAACTGACTTGCAGCCTTTTAAAGCTAAACGTAGGACAAAATCTAAATCTTCGGTTGGTGGCAAGCGAGGATCGAAACCTCCCAAGCGTTCCCACCACTCTCGCCGCAGCATCATGGCACTGGGACGCACTGATTTGTAGAAAACAAAGGCTTCTAAATCTAATTTTGGTTCTTCTTCCCAAGGCTTGACTCCATAGATGGCTTCGTCGTTGTCGCCAACTATCTGCCAACCTGTTTGCACCATATCTAATGTGGGATCAGCGTCAAAACAAGCTACTTGTTTTTCTAGTTTTTCTGGTAAAAAGAAGTCGTCAGCATCTAGAAAAGCTAAGAATTCCCCTTTGGCTAACTTACAAGCATGATTCCGAGCAATTGCTGCTCCTTGGTTATCTTGATAGATGTATTGAATTAAATCGAGGTAAGGTGCTAAAACTTGGCGAGTGTTGTCAGTTGAACCATCGTCTATGACGATAATTTCCCAGTTTTGATAAGTCTGGCCCAGAACACTCTCTACGGATTTGACAATGTAGCTATCGCTGTTGTAAGTGGGAATGATGACGCTGACTCTGACTATTTTTTCGGGAAGTATGTTAACCATTAACTTTTTCCATTCTGGTAAGTTTCTTAAAGATTGAGTGTCGGGGTCAATTCCGTAAGATTTAGAAATTGCCGTCAGACGAGCAAGCCAATCTATTACTGTTTTTTCTGGCGAGTAAGGAGTATAAATGAAAGATTTTTGGTAATAATCTACTGCTTGTACCGGATAGCCACTGTAGAAAAGTTGCCACGACATCCATGTTAGAATCTCATAAAAAGCCGGTTTTTCCAATTGACGGATGTCCTCGGGCAAGTCAGATCGGGCGAATAAGTTTTGCTTTAATTTAATAGCAAGATTTGCTTGTTTTTCCGCTCTATGGATGGACACATTTTGCCCGTGCTGGCGGTAGCATACTGTCACTTGAGGCAACCAAGCAGCTTCGCAGCCAGATAGTGCTAAACGCAAGATTAAGTCGGCATCATCTACTGAATCATATTGAGAATCAAAGCCACCCACTCGTTCCAGCCACTGCCGTGAAAACATCATGGCGCTGGGAAGTAGGGGCATATAAACAATCCAGGTTTTTAAGTCTAGCTGAGGCAAGTATTCCCAGGGTGTTACATCGAAAATACTTTCGCCTTGTTCTTTAACAATTCGCCAGCCACTATTAACAATTCCTAGTGATGGCTGAGCGTCAAATACCGCAACTTGTCCAGCCAACTTATCTGACAGTAAAAAGTCATCTTGATCTAAAAAAGCAATTAATTCACCTCGGGATTCCTGAATTCCTCGGTTGCGGGCGGCAGCTACTCCTTGGTTTCCCTGATAAACATAGCGAATTTTGTCAAAATAAGGTTGCAATGCTTGGCGGGTGTCGTCGGTTGAGCCGTCGTCTATGACGATAATTTCCCAGTTTTTATAGGTTTGGCTAATAACGCTTTCTACCGCTTGCGCGATATAGCGATCGCCATTATATGCTGGAATAATTACACTTACTCGCGGTGTCGAATTTGCCATTGACATGAGTTTTATCGGTGATCGGGAAGGGTTCGGCAACAGATTCTGTAAGGGATGTAACGGAGCTAACGGAGGTCAGGCAGAAGGCAGATGCAATTCTACTGCTAACAGCAATCCGAATTTCACAGGTAAATTTGGTATTTTAACGTGCATAAAATACAGATTCAATTCCCTGTACTTCCTCGACTAATTGTTGCCATTCTGCTGAATTAATTAGAGAATATGTATCTAACTTATGCCCTTTGTTGGAGGAAAAGTTGCCAAAATATTCTACCCAATTTAATAGGGTTTCTGTAGTCAAAAAAGGTGTGTACTTCAAAGATTCTTGAAGCCACTTCTGCATTCCGCTTAGATCTTCTTGACAGTAAGCCTGCCAAGCATTCCACACTAAAGAGCTGTAGTACACCCGGCTTTCTATTTTCGCCATTGACCTCTGCACCTCTTTTTTATTAACCAATAACTCTGTTTGGCGATCGCCAACTAAAGCTTTTTCGATCGCCTCCATCGACTGTGCCAACATCCGTTCCTCTTTGAATAGTTTTTCGGCCCGCTGCTTGCAAGCTTGACCGAGTTGATGCCGTAATTCTGGATTCATCGCCCAAGCTTCTACAGTTTTCGCCAATTCCCTCGCGGTTCCCTCTGGATCGGTATTCGGATCGGGCAACAATTTCCCCGTATCGCCAAGCCCTTCAGGAATACCGCCCACAGCCGTTGCAACTACCGGCAATCCCTTAGCCATCGCTTCCATGACTGAAAAAGAAGGCGCTGCATCTGCAAGAGAAGTCAAAATGAATATGTCGCTAGCATCCAGCCAATCTAGGATATCCCAGCGCTGTCCGATCAACTTCACGCGATCGCTCACCCCTAACTCTTTAATAGTTTCCCTCAATTCTATTTCTACATTGTCAGCGCTTCCCTCACCAGTTCCGGCCCACAGAAAATACAGTTTAGACCACACAGGAGACTGCTGCAACTGCTTGATTGCTTCGATCTGATATCGATGCCCTTTAATAGATGCCAATCGAGCAGATGTGAAACAGACAATCGCATCTTCAGGAATTTCTATTTCTTGTCGCAGGCGTTGACGAGCCCCAGCATTAGGAGGTAAAAAATATTCAGGAGAACGCCCCAAGTAAATCACTTGTCCTCGCTCTTTTGGCAACTTGAAATGTTGGCACAATAAATTCAAATGTTCGTAAGCCCCAACAATCAAGGCTCTAGCTTGCAGGCAGTGGTGAAGCACTCCTTCTACATAAGGAACTACATCCCCGCAGGCAAAAGTTGCGTGTTCTGGCATAACTAACCCAATCACCATCATGTATGGTATTCCCATTTGAATAACTACCTGTTTTGCTGCAAAATTGGAAAATGGCCAGCCATCGCTAAAAATAATCATATCCGGTTTATTACTAGCAAAAATTTCTCGTGCATCCTGAGTATTTCTTAACACCCGCTGTAAATCTTTATGGCCGCTAAAATCCAGCCACAAATGCTTTATACCTAACTCTCGTTCTCGATCCAGCAAGGGGCTAGAATGTTTCGTTTGCACGCAAGTAACTCGATAGCCCAACATGGCTAACTTACAGAGAATGGCATGATTATACTGCGCTAATCCTCCCACGCCCGGATCGTCCGTGTTGTAGAGTAAAATGTGCGATTCCCTCCGGGATAGCTTCGCTTCACGCGCTTGTGAAGGTGTGGGAATAGAAGTCTGTTGAGATTGGGGTGGATTAGTCATCACCATCAAAATTATCTCTTGCCATTCCGCTAACTTACTCAGCGAATAAGCGTCAAAAATTTCCCCATATTCTTCAGAAGCTATCCTAAAAGTTTCCAGCCAATTCAATACTGTTTTTGTAGGCGAAAAAGGCGTATAGTGCAATGATTTTTCCAAACACTGCGCCATCTCTGCTATATGACCGTCGCGGTACATCCGCCATGCCAGCCACTTGAAGGATAGATAGTGTTCCTGGTTTTTTAACTGGCGGATTGACTCAGGCAAATCAGCTCTATTGAAGAATTCTTTCATCAAAATTTCTGTATTCTTCATTAGCGGCAAACCGCTGGACATGATATTAGAATTGTGCTGGCGGTAACAGGTAAGAATCTGTTCTAACCAAACTGCTTTGTACCCCTTTAAAGTCAAACGCAAAGCAAAATCTAAATCTTCGGCTAGCGGAAAGTGAGAAGCGAAACCACCCAAATCTTCCCAGCACTTTCGGCGCAGCATCATCGCACTCGGACGCACACATTTATATATAATAAAGCTGCCTAAATCTAATTCGGGTGCTTGCTGCCAAGGCTTGACAGCAGAAATCTCTCGCCCGGTTTCATCGACTAGCAGCCAACCTGTTTGCACCATGTCTAATGCGGGGTCAGCGGCAAAACAAGCTATTTGTTTTTCGAGCTTGGATGGTAAGAAATAGTCATCAGCATCTAGAAATGCCAAAAACTCGCCTTGCGCTAGTTGGCAAGCACGATTCCGGGCTACCCCGACTCCTTGGTTTTCCTGATAAATGTAGCGAATTCTGTCAAAATAAGGTTGCAATACTTGCTGCGTGCGATCGGTCGAACCATCGTCTACAACTATAATTTCCAAATTAGTAAAAGTTTGACTTAGGGCGCTTTCTACCGCTTGCACGATGTAGCGATCGCCATTATATGCTGGTATAATTACGCTAATAAGCGGTGTTCGATTGACGGTTGACATTATTTAGCTCGCTATTAACCTATTATTGTCTAGTTTATATTAAGGTTGCTGACATTTAGCACTATTTATTAGCCCATCGGCAGATGTATTTACTTGAATTTGAAGTTAGACAAGTTGTACCATACAATAATACATAGAATTATTACTCAACAGGAACGCCAAAAGTGAATTCAGAAACAGCAGCGGTTGATTTTCAACAACAGGCCGAAGTCTATTTGGCTTTAGGGAAGTTGGATGAGGCGATCGCACTTTGCCAGCAAGTTTTGGCATCGCACCCCAATTCCGCCAAGACTTGCAAGACCTTGGGGAAGGCGCTGCAAGCTCAGGGTAAACTAGAAGACGCAAGGTATTGGTATAAAGTTGCGATCGCTCTGCAACCCGATTTTGCCGAAGCTTTTGCTAACCTCGGCACTCTCAGCGCTACTTTGGAACAGTGGCAAGAGGCGATCGCCTGTTACCAAAAAGCCATCTCCCTGCAACCAAACTTGGCAGGATTTTACCGTAATTTGAGCCGGATATTTACCCAAGTCGGCCAAGCTGAAGAAGCAGCAGACTGTTGGTATCAAGCACTTATGGTGGAACCGATAGAGATAGCGGAAGAATATCTCGATTTAGGTAATACTTTGTTGGCGCAAAACAAGCCAGAAAAAGCGCTGACTTGTTACCACCGCACGATTTATTTAAACCCGAGTTTTTGCGAAGCTTACTGCCAATTAGCAGAAGCTGCTAGCGAGCTCAAAAAGTGGGACGAAGCTATTATTCACTACCGCAAAGCTATTCAACTCCAGCCGGAGATTTCGGAGTTTCATTACAAATTAGGCAATGTTTTGCAAGCTAAGGAACTCTGGCGCGAAGCGGAGGCTGCCTACCGAAAAAGTATTGATTTAAATCCCAATTCTTTTTTGTCATACTACAACTTAGGCAGCGTGCTGCTCAATTTAGAAAAATGGCAAGAAGCTGCGATAGCCTACCGCACGGCTGTTGAAATTAACCCGGATTATTCTTGGTCTTACTACAGCATCGGTGCAGCTTGCGATCGATTAGAAGAATGGTCTGAATCCGCCGCTGCTTACCAGCGCGCGACTGAAGTAGACGAGAATTTTTTCGCAGCTTTTCACAAGTTGGGAGATGCTCTTTTTAAACTAGAAAAATGGTCAGAAGCTGAGGCTGCATACGAACGGGCGATCGCCCTAAATGCAGATTTATTTTGGTCTCATTATAACTTAGCTTTGACTTTAGTTAAACTTCAAAAGTTTGCAGAAGCAACACTCGCTTATCGGCGGGCGATCGCACTCAATCCAGAATTCTCTTGGACTTACCACAATTTAGGAGAAGTGCTGTTAAAAACTAAACAGTGGAAAGCCGCAGCTACCGCTTACCAACGTGCTATTGAACTTAATCCCACTATTTCGTGGTCTTATTACAATTTAGGCGATGCATTGAGTGAAAGTCACGAATGGAACGATGCTGTTTCCGCCTACCTTTGTGCGCTTAAAATCGACCCGTCTCTACCGAAAATTTACATAAACTTAGGTAATGCTCTAATTAAAAGAACTCCGGTAGATTCAGATCTAGCAACTAGCTACTATCACCACGAAATGCAGCCGCTGCACGCTCCTGAATTTTACTGCGAAATCGCCCAAAAGTTTGTTGAGAGCGATCAGCGTAACGAAGCCATAATGTTGTACTTGATGGCATTAGAAATTAGACCCAAAGATCCAAAAATCTCCCAAAAATTAGAGGAGATTTTAGAAAAACAGCGTCAAACAGGGGAATCTACTCTATTATTAGAGTTAGAAGCTAAGGATATTCGCGATCGTTACATTGCCCGAGTCGCCAAAGGCAAGACTTTTGCAGAAGTCGGTGGCTTGTGGGGAACTGTCAGCGAAAAAGTATCTATAGCTAGCAAATACGGTGCAGTTTCTCTTACAATGATTGATGCCATGTCGGCATCCCTCCACTGGTGGCAAGATTTTCACGATCTGATGACAAGTTTAAATATTGCTAATTATCACTGTATCAATCGAGATATAACTCAGATTCAGCTTGCCGACATTGGCGAGCCTTACGATGTAGTTCACTGTGCAGGAATTTTGTACCATCACCCCCATCCGTTGCAGATTTTAGTTGCCTTGCGTCAGATAACTCGCGAGCATTTAGTTTTAACTTCAGCTATTACTCAAGAAGTGATAGAAAATGAGTTGGGACGCTATGAAATTCCAGCTTCGGGAGTAATGTTTATTCCCGCTTTGGACGACGCAGAACGAGCAATTTTAACAGCCTACTGGCAGCAATACCTCAACAACAACCCACTTATAGGGATAACTGAAAAAGCAGTTTTTGACATCAACGACTTTGCGCCGTGGTGGTGGCTACCTACAGCTACTGCTTTAGAATCTATGTGCGAAGTTGCGGGATTTAAAGTTTTAGACAAAGGATTGACTTGGGACAATAATGCTTTGACTCTGCTGCTGGGGATTTGAGGATTGGTAAACGAACAATAACAGGACTTGCTTGTACACAAACGGCTAAACACCCGGTTTATGAGCGGATTCCTCATTTTCTTTCCCCAATATTCCTACTAAAAACCGGGTGTTTTCCGTAAGTCCTAAGTAAAATAGCTGCCAACATTTTTTGTGAAGAAAATAGTAACTGGGAAATAATCAATGAACAATCAGCAACCAGGGACGCCGTTAGGAAACATTTTAGTAGTAGACGATACACCAGAAAACCTGCGTCTGTTGTCTACGATGTTGACTCAGAGGGGGTACACCCCTCGCTGCGTAATTAACGGAAAAATGGCTTTGAGAGCCTGCAATTCTAATCCACCCGATTTGATTTTGCTCGACATAATGATGCCGGAAATGAACGGCTACGAAGTCTGTCAGCACTTGAAACTAGAAGCAAAAACTCGCGAAATTCCGGTAATTTTTATCAGCGCTAAAGATGAAGTATTTGACAAAGTAAACGCATTTGCTGTGGGAGCTGTTGACTATATCAGCAAGCCATTTCAGTTTGAAGAAGTGCTAGCCCGCATCGAAAGTCACCTCAGCCTGCGGAATTTACAAAAGCAGCTAAAAGAACAAAATATGCTGCTGCAAGAAGAAATCACGAGCCGCTTAGCAGTCGAAAAAACTCTTCAGGAAAAAAACCAAATCTTGCAACAAGAAATCAGCACCCGTCGCGCTGTTGAAAAAGCTCTGCAAGAGCAAAATTTGGTACTCCAACAAGAGATATCCCACCGCCAGCGCGCCGAATCTGCTCTATTAAAATCTAACCAAGAATTAGCGCGTTCAAATGCAGAACTAGAACAATTTGCTTATGTGGCTTCTCACGACTTGCAAGCGCCTTTAGCAACCATTGCCAGTTACGCTCAACTTTTAGAAAAACGCTACAAAGACCAACTCGACAGCCAAGGTAGTAAGTTTATCGGTAATATCGTTCAGGGCTGCACCAGAATGCAAACTTTAATTGACGATTTACTCGAATATTCGCGCGTTGGCAGGAGTCGGAAACCTTTTCAACTGACAGATTGCAATCATGCAGTCGAGCAAGCACTCGCGAACCTACAAGGGGCGATCCGCGAGACTAAAGCCGTTGTCACCTACAGCGAATTACCTGCGGTAATGGGGGATATCTCTCAACTCGTACAGCTCTTTCAAAATTTAGTCAGCAATGCGATCAAATATCGCCACGATGCACCGCCTGTTGTTCATGTTACCGCTTGCAAACAGGAGGAAAACTGGTTGATTTCTGTCTCAGATAATGGAATTGGGATTGCTCCCCAGCATCAAAAACGTATCTTTCAAATTTTTCAGCGCTTGCACACTCAAAGAGAATATTCGGGGACAGGTATTGGTTTAGCAATTTGTCAAAAAATTGTAGAACTTCACGGCGGATGTATCTGGGTGGAATCGGAACCGGAGCAAGGTTCAACTTTTTACTTTACTCTCGCTTAATAGAGGCATAATTTCGGCAAAAAATATAAGCTATAAGGTAGGTACAATTAATTAATTAATTTCTATATTACAACTCTTAACCGGGAAAATATGCTCTAGAAGTTAATACTATTTAATATGGGAGATAAAATCATTGAATAATTGGGAAGGAGTGTGAGTATCAGGGTGGGGAGATGGGCTACAGTTGCCTTCCTTTTTTTAGTGGTATAAATGGCCAGTTAGAATAAAAAAGTTTTCCGTTGACAGTCGACTTGGTGCGTGATACAATTTTAATTATTAAACATATTTTTGTAACGCTTGCTTACCCTCCCAATCTGACGATCGATGTATGTGTACGTGCAATTGAATTACTGCCCTGGAAATAAAAGGTAAAATTCAAGTTAGTTTAATATTTAATTGATCGACAAATATTATTATGAAAGCAGTGTTTGACTTAGCTTTGCCTCCTATCTGCTTTAAAGTTCTGTTAGTAGAAGACAACCATCAGGAAGCTGAGCTGATTGAAGATTTACTGTCAGAAATAGGTGGATCGCAGCGTATAGTGCTGACGAAAGTAGAGCGCCTCAGCGAAGCGCAGCAGCGATTAAATCAAGAAACTTTTGACATAATTTTATTAGACCTTTCATTGCCAGATAGTCTGGGAATCGAGACGGTGGCTCGGGTACAAGAGTACGGGGTAAATGTGCCGATCGTAGTTCTGACCGCCCAAAACGACGAAGAACTTGCCCTGCGGTTGATTTCGGTCGGCGTACAGGATTACTTGGTAAAAAGAAAAATCGACAGCGAACTGTTAATTAGATCGCTCCGTTACGCCATAGAACGCCAGAACAGTCAAGATGCTTTGCGAAAAAGTGAAGAAAAATATCGCTCGGTGGTGGAAAATTCCCTGATCGGCATTGCAATCATCGCTCCAATTATTGACAGCGAAATTCCTTTAAATTGCCATTGGATAGAAGTTAACGATGCCCTGTGCAATTTGCTGGGCTATGAGCGCTACGAACTCGTGCAAAAGAATTGGCTAGAGTTGACTCATTCAGAGGATTTGGAGGGTAATTGTGAAAAATTTTCTCAGATGTTAGCAGGTAGGCTCGACGGTTACATCTTAGACAAAAGGTGGCTCAGAAAAAATGGCGAAATAGTTCACACGCGAGTTTCCCTTCGCTGCCTCCGCCGCATGGACGGGTCTATCGACCGGATAATCGAAGTAGTGTTGGACGTGAGCGATCGCTACCGCTACGAAGCAAAACTGAAAGCGTCAGAAGAATTTTTAAACCACACCATAAATGCTACGCCAGACCCAATTTTTGTCAAAGACGAGCAACACCGCTGGATGATATTAAATGATGCTTTCTGTCAGTTGGTCGGCAAATCGCGGCAAGAACTGATTGGCAAATCAGATTATGACTTTTTCCCCCAATCAGAAGCTGCTGTTTTTTGGACAAAAGATGAAGAAGTATTGACAACGGGGATCTGCTTGGAAACCGAAGAAAAATTCACAGACTCGGCAGGGAGAGAACACATAATTTCTACCAAAAAAAGCGTCTTCCAAATAGCAGACGGCAGTAAAGTAATAGTGGGTACAATTAGAGATTTTACCGAATACAGACAGCAACAAAAAGCCCTGGAACAAAGCGAAGCTCGCTTTCAAAAATTGGTAGCTAACCTGCCGGGAATAATTTATCAATTACGAATGTCAGCAACGGGAAAATTGTCTTTCCCCTACATCTCTTCAGGCAGCCGCCAACTCTACGAATTAGAGGCAGAAGCAATAGAGCAAAATGCGGAACTGATTTCCAAGGGAATTCACCCAGACGATCTCTTAGATTTAAAAACCTCGATCGCCATTTCAGCCACAACGCTGGAACCTTGGCAGCAGCAGTGGCGGCAGACTTTACCATCTGGAAAAGTTAAGTGGCTGCAAGGAGCGGCGAGACCAGAAAGGCTCACTAATGAGAGCAAATCTGGCAGCGAAGGCGATATTCTCTGGGATGGTTTAGTGATGGATATCACTGAATTAAAGCAGGCACAAACAGAGCGCGATCGTTTTTTTACCATCTCCTTAGACTTGCTTTGTATTGTAGGTTTTGACGGTCATTTTAAACGTTTAAACCCAGCTTGGTCAACAGCTTTAGGCTACAGTATTAGTGAATTGTTTGCCAAGCCAATGATCGAATTTGTTCATCCAGACGATCGAAAAGCCACCGCAGCCGAAGGAGCAAAGCTAATAGCGGGTACGTCCAGTATCTCCTTTGAAAACCGCTACATCTGCAAAGACGGTTCTTACAAATGCTTCCTGTGGACCGCATCGCCATTTAGCGAAGAAGGTTTAATCTACTCAGTCGGTCACGACATTACCTCTCGTAAACAAGTAGAGTCCCAACTCCAGCGACAAGCAGTAGCAATGGCCGCTGCTTATGACGGCATCGCCATTTTTAATAATAATAAAGAATGTATTTATTCAAACGACGCTTATCTCAAAATGTACGGATTGGCTAGCAGTAGCGAACTGTATGGGAAGAAATGGAAAATGCTCTACAGCAAAGCCGAAAATTTATTTTTTGAACTCCAAATAATGCCGATGCTCCTGCAAAAAGGGTACTGCAATATAGAAGCGAGCGGTCAGCGCCGTGACGGTACTAAGTTCCCTCAAGAATTGTCGCTGACAATGCTTGTAGGTGGCGAAATCATTTCTATAGTCCGCGATATAACTAATAGAAAACAGGTAGAATCAGCCCTGCGATCGAGCCAGCGGCGGTACCAAACTTTAGCAGAAGCATCGCCAGTTTGCATATTCCATACCGACACCTTGGGAAATTGCCTTTATGTGAATCAACGGTGGAGCGAAATTACGGGATTAAATGCAGAATTAGCCGCAGAAATTGGCTGGATGAATGCCATACATCCCGACGATGTTGCTCGGGTAAAAAATGAATGGCATCGAGCAATTATTGAGAAAATTCCTTTTAAATCAGAATACCGCTTTCAGCGTCCAGACGGTCGGGTAATTTGGGTGATCGGTCAGGCAATTGCAGAAATCGGAGACAAGCAGGAAATTAAAGGCTATATCGGCACTATTACTGATATTAGCGATCGCAAACAAGCAGAACTAGATTTGCTGCGAGTTACTCAAGCGGTGGAAAGCACCAGCGATGCGATCGGCATTGCTGACTTGACAGGGCGATCGCTCTACCACAATCAAGCCTTTGTTCAACAGTACGGCTACACAGCAGAAGAACTAAACACAGCAGGCGGATTAACAGCAATTTACCCCCAAACTAAAGTGCTGCTAGAAATGTTTAAAACGATTCGTAAAGGCAAATCTTGGCAAGGGGAACTCAAAATCAACACTAAAAACAACGAACTGGTAACAACTTTATTTCGCGCCGACGGCATTAAAGATGAAACTGGTCATTTAATCGGGTTAGTGGGAGTAATTACCGACATCACCGAACGTAAACAAGCGGAGATGGCACTGGAGCAGCAATTAAGGCGAGAACGGCTGGTAGTGGCCATGCTCGATCGCATTCGCTCCTCCCTAAATTTAGAAGAAGTCCTGACAACTGCTGTCGAACAAGTGCGGCAATTTTTGCAAACAGACCGCACAGTTATTTACCGTTTTAATCCCGACTGGAGCGGCTTTGTCGTGGTGGAATCCGTGGCAAAAAATAGAATTTCGCTGCTAAATTTTAACAATATAGATGGCTGTTTTAGAGAAAAATTTGTTGATATTTATCAGCAAGGCGGTATTAGATCTATGGAAGATATTTACCGGGAAAATTTGACGGAATGCCACATGAAATTTCTCGAAGGATTTGAAGTAAAAGCTAACTTAATAGTGCCGATTTTAAAAGCACGAGAAAGCATTTCACAGACCCAACCGACGGCAGAAAATGAGCTCTGGGGACTGCTGATCGCCCAGGATTGCAGCGGCCCCCGTCCCTGGGATTCCTCAGAAATAGAATCCCTCCGGCAATTGTGCGTGCAATTGGCGATCGCGATCCAGCAATCGACGCTATTTCAACAAGCACAAACGGAAATTGTCGATCGCAAACTGGCAGAATCTGCCCTCCAACAAGCTGCATTAGCAGCAGAAAGTGCCAACCGTGCCAAAAGCGAATTTCTTGCCAATATGAGCCACGAACTACGCACGCCTTTAAACGGCGTTTTAGGTTACGCTCAAATCCTCAAAACCGACAAAGACTTAAACTCAGATCACCAAGAAAGTCTCAGCAATATTCAACAGTGCGGTCAACACCTGCTGATGTTAATCGACGATGTTTTAGATCTTTCCAAAATTGAAGCTAGAAAAATGGAACTCTACCCGGAAGAGTTAAATTTTCTAAATTTTACGAAAAACATTGCTGATCTCTTTCAGATGCGGGCCTCTCAAAAAGAAATTTTATTCCATTACGAACAAGTCTCTCCCCTGCCTAGCTGCGTTCGTGTCGATCCCAAAAGATTGCGCCAAATTCTCATAAATTTACTCAGCAATGCCGTGAAATTTACTAACAGTGGCGGTGTGACTTTCAAAGTCGGCTATGTCGGCACAGGGGCCTGGAGTCGAGGGCAAGGAGAAAATTATGAGTTCTCGACTTTGAGTTCTGAACTGAAACAAAATTATATGCGATTCGCCCACAATCCGATCGCAGCCAAACACGCTTTAAAAATCCGCTTTCAAGTCGAGGATACCGGCACTGGAATAGAGCGAAGCAAGTTAGAAGAAATATTTTTGCCTTTCCACCAAGTAGGAGGCAATACGTTTGTTGAAGGTACAGGTCTTGGACTCTCAATCAGCCAGAAATTAGCGAAACTAATGGGTACCGAAATTCGCGTCCACAGCACTTTGGGAAAAGGCAGCACTTTTTGGGTAGATTTAGAATTGCCCGCAGCTAAACGGTACTTGGAGGTGTCTCCTTTGCAGGAAAAACGCTGGCTGGTGGGTTTTATCGGCAACAAGCGCAAAGTGCTAATCGTGGATGACAATCAACTGGATCGCGATTTGTTGTGCAGGCTGCTGCGGCGTTTGGGATTTGAGGTTGCAGATGCGAAAAACGGGCAAGACTGCCTCGGCAAAACAGTTGAATTTCAACCGGATGTGATTTTAATGGACTTGCGAATGCCTGTAATGGATGGCTTAGAAACTGCAAGAAAACTGCGGCAGTTGCCGGAAGTAAAAGATGTTGTGTTAATCGCTATGTCAGCTAGCGTTTTCGAGGCTACGCAGCAAGATAGCATCCTCGCAGGGTACGATGCTTTTCTTCCCAAACCAATCGAAGCAAATCACTTTTTGGAACAGTTGCGCGTGCATTTGGGACTAGAATGGATTTATGGGGAATCTTCGGAAAACAACAAACGCAAAACTCCCACTTTGTCACCCGCCTCTGATTTTCCTGCTTATTCTTCTTTGTTACCTGCGGCTTCTGAGTCAGTAGCAAAACTTTTGAAACTCGCAGCTATGGGCGACATTGAAGAAATTTTTGAGGAGAGTGCTAAGCTGGAGAGTTTAGAACCTAATTTAGTGCCGTTTGTCTCGAAGCTGCGCCAACTTGCTAAGGGATTTCAGCTCAAACAAATTCGGAATACTTTAAAGCAATATATAGAGGGAAAATAGTATGACTCTCATGGTTGAGAGCTTGGCTGAATACAGATAATTTAGATGTGCAGCAACTTACCGCCGCGTTATTCAGCCGGATATCTGGCAATTGTAGATCGCGCAATTGTCGGGATCATCTCACTTTTACAGCCAAGCTAGAAGAAATTGGAGTTTTGAGGCCCGAGGCAGGAGGCAGAAGGAAAAAGGCAGAAGAAGTGTTTTTACAAATATGAGATGCTCCCCAATTGTCAGTGCAGGCTGCTGTAACTCCCAACATTAAACAAATTATTTTGCCACTTCAGAAGTTGTATCCCCGAGTCCGAGCAACTGCTGTTAAATGCCCGCTATCTTTGGGTAAAGCAGAGATTTTGAGCAGCGCCGGAGCGCGTTATATCCTACCGTGTTTTGTACTATTTCCAACAAGATTTTTCTGGTAAACTAAAGTGGAAAGTTGCTTTCCATCCCTAGACTGAAGTCCCAGGGTTTGCCGGCTATTTTTTGACAATAGAGTTTTTGAGAGAGTTGGGATTGAAATTACTTTGCCTCAGTAACGGCCACGGAGAAGACGCGATCGCCCTTCGCATCTTGCAGGAACTGCAACAGCACCCGCATCCGCCAGAATTAGCCGTGTTTCCGCTAGTGGGTGAAGGGCAAGCTTTCGCTCAACTAGAAAACGCCCGCATCATCGGCCCGGTGCAGCGGATGCCTTCGGGCGGCTTTATTTACATGGACGGGAGGGAATTTTTGCGCGATGTCAAAGGCGGCCTGCTTCAGTTGACCATCGCTCAGTTTAAAGCCATCCGCGCTTGGGTGCGGACCCAACAACAGTCTGGGAATCAAGACGGCGTTATTTTAGCCTGCGGTGATATTGTACCGCTGCTGTTTGCTTGGCTCAGCGGCGCGCCCTATGTTTTTGTCGGTACTGCTAAGTCCGAGTATTATTTGCGGGACGAGGACGGGCCTCTGGGTCGCAAATCCAGGGTCTTTGGTGGGTGGAGTTGGTCGCGATCGGTTTATTTGCCTTGGGAGCGCTGGTTGATGACTCGATCGCGCTGTAGAGCCGTTTTTGCCAGGGACGCGCTGACCGCCGAGACTTTACAAAAGTTGGGAATTGCCGCTTACAATCTCGGAAATCCGATGATGGACGGACTCGAACCGGAAAACCCAGCCGGTTTTTACGGCCCTGATGCAGAGTTTCGGGAAATTGAGCGATCGCTCATCATCACCTTACTCCCCGGTTCTAGAGCGCCCGAAGCCTATGCTAATTGGCTGCTAATAGTAGAGGCTGTAGCCGGAATTTTGTCGCTGTTTGCCGATCGCAAATTGTTATTTTTCGGAGCCATTTCTCCAGAGTTAAACTTAGAAGCTTTGCGACCTAGTTTAGAATTTTTCGGCTGGCGACAAGACGGCGAAATTAGAACGCAGCGGCGTGAAGGAAGTATTTTGCGACCTCCTGTTTCTAGCGCTCAAGAAATTCAGCAAGAATCTCCTAATTTACTATTGCCCCTGACATTTGTGCAGAGAAACGCCACAATGATTTTGACTCAGCAAAGTTTTAACGATTGTTTGTACGAAGCAGATTTAGCAATAGCAATGGCAGGAACGGCTACAGAACAATTTGTAGGTTTAGGAAAACCGGCGATCGCCATTCCCGGAAGCGGCCCGCAATTTACTTTCGCTTTTGCAGAAGCTCAAAGTCGCCTGTTAGGCCCGTCATTAATTTTAGTCAAACATCCCGCTGAAGTTGCCGGCGCCGTGCAGTCTTTGCTCCGCGACCCCGATAGGTTGCAGCTAATCGCTGAAAATGGCTGGCGCCGCATGGGAGAACCCGGTGCAGCAGCCAGAATTGCCCAGTGTTTAATTCAGCGCTTCGGCGGTGAAGACAGCAATTCTCAATTGCCTGCAATAGACTAGGGACAAAACAATGTTTTGTCCCTACCAAGTATGTTTAATTCTACTTGCTTTAAAAAAATATTGTTCATTAACTACCTACTAATTTTCGTAGGGTGCGCCTAGGCGCACCTTACTAATACTGCATTCGCAGAAAATTTCAATTCGCGGTTTTTTCGGATGATGGAACCCAGAAATTAGCTTGAGGGATTTTAAAATCCGACTTAACCAACACTCCCGGTTCTCGCTGCACAGGCAGCACATCTAAAGTATCCGTTTGCGCGCAATATTTTAAATCTTCAATAACACCTAAACCGAGGAGGCGCTGACCGTGGCTGGCCCTTTCCAACAATTCGTGTAACCGATCTTGCCAGTGCAAATAAAGAGCAATAGCCCCAAATACTTCATCGTTACCAGCAAAATCGCTCGCAGGAATACCGCTTTCTGCTAGGAGACTTTGGGCGATCGCACCAGCACAAACCGTATCTTCCAACGAATAACTCCCTTCCCAACCAGAACCCACAATCCAAATAGTTTCCGGCTGTTTATTTAACAAAAACTGCACCACAGATTTGCGGTTAATCAAAGCCGCCGTTAACACAGTTGCAGCCGCTTGCACTCGTTCCAAAGCGCGAGTACCGTTAGTTGTGCTGATAAAAATTCGCTTCCCAGTCACCTTTTCTGGCGTGCAGTCCAGTGGAGAATTCCCCATGTCAAATCCGTCAACTTTGCCGCCGCCGCGCTCTCCAGCGCGAATCCGCTTATCAGCAGGCCAGTTTTCGCTCTCGGCCATTAGCTTCTCTAAGTCGCTGAAAACTTGGACAGCTTCCGCCCCATTATTCAGGGCCGTTGCCATTGTCGTAGTCGCCCGCAGCACATCAACTGCGATCGCGCAAGCCGGCATTTTGTCGGCTGGCGTAAGTTCCGGGGTATGGTAAATAAAAAGCTTCACTGTTGGGCTACCTGCGATAAATCCTCATCAGCAATAATAATGGAAAGTGGATAATAGAAAATAGAGTCGAGTCCTCAAAAGCAGAAAATATGTCAAAACAGCTAAATTCAAACCCCGCCCACGCCGCCATTACCGCACCAATTCGACTCCTGGCAGGTTTCACCTATCCTTTGCGAGCTTTCACGCTGATTTTGCAAACTCCCAAGCTGTGGACTTATGTATTAGTTCCCGTGGTGCTAAATTTTATAATTGGTATTGGTCTTTATTTAAGCTTGCTATTTCCCAGTCTGGCAGGGATAGACGTTTTAGTTGCCGATTTATCCGTCCGATTTAATGCTCTAATTGCTAGTTTTCCCACTTGGCTGAGCTTTCTCGGCGGGTTAACAGTCGCTTTTGGCTGGCTGCTGCGCGTACTCCTAGTGTCAGGACTTTTGCTGATAATTGGATTTTTGTTAGTGCAGTTTGGCGTGATTTTAGGTTCGCCCTGGTACGGCAAACTTTCCGAACAATTGGAACTCCTGCGGAACGGTCAATTGCCCGCAGAAGCACCAATGAGTTTGGCGAGTAGTTTTGGGGATATTCAAAGGGCGATCGCCTTTGAACTGCGAAAACTACAAATTTTGTTGAGCGTCGGTATACCGCTGCTGCTGCTGAATTTTATCCCTGGTGTCGGCTCTATTCTTAGCAGTTTGGGTGGCGTAGCTTTGGGTGCGACTATTGTCTGTTTGGACTTTTTAGATGCACCTTTGGAGAGGCGGAGGCGACCTTTTCAGGAGAAATTGGAGATAATTTGGGCGAGTTTGCCGGCCAGCGGGAGTTTTGGTGTGGTTTGTTTGGGTTTAGTGAGTATTCCCCTGTTGAATCTGTTGGCGATTCCGCTGTGCGTGACGGCGGGAACTTTGTTTTTTTGCGATCGCATTTGGCCGGCCCGCTTTGCCCCAGAAGAAACAAAGAGCGATCGAGAAACTAACATTACAACTTAAAAACTAGGGAGATGCTTCTTCCTTCGGCTGACTCTGGGAGTTAAGACCCAAAAACGGGCTTAAAAACAGCCAGCTAAGGAAGAAAAATGATGCTGTAAATAGCTGGACAATATCGATCGCCGACAAATATCCGTCAGATAATAGTGCAATAGTTCTATCTGTCAGCCCGAATATCCAAGAGAGAATCCCAAACAGCCAAATGCCTTTTTGGAGCATGGGCAAAAATGCTGAAACTTCGGAGTTTTGCTGCTTGTTCATTGATTTAGCCCTTGTTTGCGAAAAGTCTGATTAACCGGGGCACCCCAAGGGCTTAAGGATTTTTAGTGTCTCCTCGGATTCCCTTTGTTATCTATATGTTAAGAAATGTTTCCCGATATGACAACGCGCCCTGAGAGGGATTTCCGCATCTATCTCAAGAGGTAGTCGCAGCGCTAACAAAGAGTGATATTTGCTACACTTTGGTAGGATGCGCGATCGCGATCGGGTTCTGGGTCACTCTTGCCATTAGTCCCAGGCGCTTGATATAGTGGGTCACAGGCTACGTAAAAGAGCGAAATCATAAATTATGTTATTTAACAGTATTGAATTTTTAGTATTTTTTGCGATTGTTTTCGCCATATATTATTTCCCTCCCTTGCAAAAAGTGCAGGTTCCCATCCTGATCATTGCCAGCTTTATTTTTTACAGTTGGAGCGCCCCCGCACTATTGCTGATCCTGCTACTCTCCATTATTATCAACGCTACAGTCAGCTTTCAAGTTGCCCGAAATTCTGACAAGAAACAGCGATTTTTTTGGGCTTTATCGGGAGTCGTTCTCAATGTATTAATTTTGAGCTTGTTTAAATACGCCGGTTTGCTAACTAACTTTGTTGCCGAGGTTTTTAATATTGCTAGCTCCGAAGGCAGCATTGCTTATTTATTCTTAAAATTGCCTCTGCCTATCGGCATTTCTTTCTACACATTTGAAGGCATAAGTTTAATCGTAGACGTACTGACTCAAAAAAACAAAAGCGAAACCGCAGCCAACACTTACGTCTCGCCCAACTTTAGCCAACACCTGCTAAATACTTCATTTTTTATTGGCTTTTTTCCCAATTTGCTGTCAGGCCCGATTTTAAAATCTCAGACATTTTATCCCCAGATTGCTCCTAAATATTTTAAAGATATTCCTTGGAATTTCATTTTTCGCTCGCTCGTTGTCGGCTACTTCCTAAAAATGGTCATCGCCGACAACTTAAAAGACTATACCTTCTGGATTAGCTTTCCCTACTACCGAGGATTTGGAACTATTACCAACCTGACACTGCTGTTTGGCTACTCAATACAAATTTTCGCCGATTTTGCCGGTTACTCCTTAATTGCGATCGGTTTTGCGGGTGCTTTGGGTTACAAAATTCCCGACAATTTCGACTTTCCCTACATCTCGCGTTCCCTCTCCGAATTCTGGAGAAGGTGGCACATTTCCCTCTCAACTTGGCTCCGAGATTATCTATACTTTCCCCTCGGCGGAAACCGCAAAGGGAAAATCAGAACTTATGTTAACTTAATGATAGTAATGACTTTAGGAGGATTATGGCATGGGGCTGCTTGGAGTTATGCAGTTTGGGGAATTTATCACGGATTAGGTTTAGCAGTAGAACGCTTTTTTGGGTTCGACAAATCCAAAAAAAAATTACAAGAATCAAATCAAGTAAAAACCAAACCCATCTGGCAGCAATTATTATTGGACAGCCTTAGCGTTTTAGGAATTTTCTCTTTTGTTTCCGTGGGATGGCTGCTTTTCAAACTGCCTCGATTTGAAGAAGCGGTTGACTTCGCAGTTACTTTAGTTCGCAACTATAAAGTCAAGCCGGGTTGGAGTCACATTATTCCGACGCTAATTTTTTCGCTACCAGTAGTGATTTATCACATTCCCCATTTTCCCACTTGGCAAAATCGGATGAAACAGGATTCAAATAAAAACAGTCAAAAAGTCTGGAGCCTTTATCAAGATTTAGCTTTAGGAATTATGCTAGCAATGATATTCCTCAACAGTGGCAGCTCGAAACAATTTATTTATTTCCAATTCTAGAAGGTGTTCTATGTTTGTCAAATTCCAGTTGCGACCGATTTTACGGCCGATACTAATTTTTCTGTTTATAATGAGCTTTTATCAAGTGCTCGTCACCGGCGGAGTTTTGCCTGCTTCCGACGGAGTTAGCCTGCTTCAAAATAATATTGTTAAAACTCAAAGGTATGTATATCAGGATAATTCCGATCTAAAAATGGTAATGGTAGGTAGTTCTCTAGCTGCAAACCTTAATATTAAAGACATTGGAGAGGGCGTAAAGAGCATAGCTTTGGGGGGAGGAGCGAGCCAAACAGGTTTAGAAATAGTTAAAAGAAGTAAAAGCAAGCCTCCTATTGTTTTGGTAGAAATTAACGATACTATTGTTCGCAAAATAGATACAGAATTAATGGATTCTTTGTATCATCCTCTTTTTTATTGGTTACGCCAGTATCTACCGATGATGAGAGAGGAATACCGTCCGATTAGCATTTTTGTGGATTTTTTTAAAAGTCGAGCGAAGCCGAATCACAAAGTGACGCGAGAGGCTCTAGACAGATTAGAAGGTCGATATCTTACTCCCGACTTATCGCAAAAAACTATCCAAACGATAGTTGATCTTCAAAGTCAACCTTTGTCTAAAAAAGATGCAGAAGCTATAAAAAAAGAATCTGAGTTTATTAAAAGTCAAATCGCAGAAATAAAAAAAAATAGCGGGGCGAAAGTAGTTTTATTTGACATACCGCAAGAGTCACGAGTTAACGCTGCCATCAGGAGAAAACAAGTCCAAGAATTGGCTAAAAAGCTGTTTCCGTCCGATCGTTTTGAGTGGCTGCCACCCCCGAAAGAGCGAGAATGGCGTACCAATGACGGCGTTCACTTGATCCGCAGCGACGCTAGAGATTTTGCCGAGTTTTTGAGGGATAAATTGCTGGGCACGGTAGTGGCGGGCTCTCTTGGCACCGCGCCTAGAAAAGAAAGCTTGTAATTTACTGTGAAGTGTGTCATACTACACAATGAGCAAGTTTGGTGCAAGAACGATCGTGAGGTTTGTACTGAGGAGGGAGAGTTATCAAAGCTCTAAAAGCCACAGGACGAACAATTTGATGATCAGTATCAACCCGGCTTGATATGAGTTCAGCGTCAATAAAATCGAACAATGGCACGCTTAAATCAGATTATTGCGATCGAAAAAGGCATCAAAAGCCGATCCGTCCAAGAACTCGCAGAAGCTCAAAAAGCACTCCAGAAGCCCGCTGTGCTTTCTGGAATCTCTCGTACTTACCGCCCCAAAGACGAAGAAGGCGAACAACTGCCACCAGAGTCCAAAAAAGTTGAAGTCAAAGCCGAAGAGATTATCCGCAAAACGACTGAAGTTTTGACCAAACTCTTCGACGTAACCGCAACCAAAGATTGGACAAATTGTCGGGCTCGTGCTGACGTAACTGTAGACGGAAACGTGCTTTTGAGCCAAGTTCCTGTGAGCTATTTGCTATTCATTGAAAAGCAGTTAGCAGATTTGCAAGCATTCATCAAAAAACTTCCTGTCTTAGATGCTTCCGAGACTTGGAACTTCGATGCTTCGGCAGACTGTTGGGCAACTGAACCGGTGCAAACTCTCAAGACTTTTAAAACTCCGCGCAATCACGTTAAAGCTGAAGCTACCGAACACCATCCGGCTCAAGTCGATGTTTATTACGAAGATATTACGATCGGCTATTGGCGGACTGTCAAGTTTTCTGGAGCTTTACCAGCGCGGCGGATCAATGAGTTGCTGCAAAGGGTCGAAATATTGCAGCAAGCTGTTATGTTCGCCCGCGAAGAAGCTAACAATTCTGAAGTGGAGGAACAGAGAGTGGGAGAGCGAATTTTTCAGTTTATTTTTCGCTGATTGCTTGCTTTTTTAATAGTTATGGTTTAAGATATAAACAGAGTACAAATTAAAACTCAAACTTCAACTTAAACCGTACAAATGTGACAGTGCAGGTTCGACTCCTGTCCCTCCTACCCAAAATAAAGCCCAAAATAGGGGGGTAGCCCAATTGGCAGAGGCAGCATTGCGTACAAATTCAACAGCAAGTTATTACTCTAAACTCAGCATTCATCGCCGATCGTTAAAACGAATGTCAGGAAAAAATAACATCATCGAGGTTGCTGGCTCATATCCAGCCCCCTCTACCAAACGCAGGGGGGTAGCTCAATCGGTAGAGCGCGATGCTATTAATCTTAAATCCTTGACTTAAATGTGATAGCGTGCGTAAATGGGCGGTAAATATAAACCCAGTAGTAAGGTCAGAACTGCTGGGTTTTATGCTAATAATTGAATCAATTTGTTAAATCCGTCTGTCGTGGACGTATCAAGGCCGATGATTTACTGCATCAATCCTCAATGCGAACAACGCGAAAATCCTGCTGCTGCTCAAAATTGTCAGGCTTGTGGCACGGATTTGTTAATTGGCGATCGCTATCGTATCCTTAAACCAGTGCGATCGCCCAATCCCGCACGCCCCACAGACATCTTTGAAGTCGAAGATTTGGGAACCGGGGAAAACGAATGGGGAACTGTCAAAATTTTAAAAGTCTTGAAACACACCCACAACCCCGATTTAGTTCGCTTGTTCAAGCAAGAAGCGCGCGTTTTGATTTGGCTGGCTGGAAAGGGTTCCGTTCCCCAAGTCGAACCTGATGGTTATTTCCAAATTAAACTCCCTCATAATTTCCAAAAACTGTCTTGTTTGGTGATGGAAAAAATTAGCGGAGAAAACGTGGCAGAATTATTAACTAAAAAACAGTACGTTTCTCAAAATCTCGCTCTTGATTGGATGCAACAAATGCTTCATATTTTGCAGGAAATCCACAAATACCATTTAGTGCATCGGGATATTAAGCCATCCAACCTGATGGTTGAAGCCACTGGGAAATTGAGATTAATTGACTTCGGCGCCGCCACAGAAGCAGAGATAGATAGCGCACCCATAGGTTCTGCTGGATACGCCGCACCGGAACAAATTCTAGGTAAAGCAGGCGTGCGATCAGACTTTTTTGCCCTAGGGCGTACTTTTGTACATTTATTAACAGGCATAGAGCCGAGCTACTTTCCCGTTAATGAAAAAACTGGTAAAATTAATTGGAGGAACCAGGCTGTAGATATTGACCCCTTACTCCTAGACTCGATCGACGAATTGATCGAACCGCTACCAGAAAATCGACCTGAAAATACCCAAGTTATTTTAGAAAAATTAGAAAAATTAAAAATTCACGACGCAGACCCCCTGCAAAAGGGGGACGCAACATCGCTTCAATAAATCTCTTCCAACCTGCGAAAATCCCGCTCAACTTCCGCCCACAAAGCCCGATTGTGAGGGTCTGTTTTCACAGCCTTTTTCAAATAAATTCTCGCCTTATCAACCTGCTTTTCTCCGATCAAATGCCGTCCCCAGCGCTGATAGGCGATGGCTTGCCACTGACGCACCTCCAAATCTTCGGGAACCCGCTGGGCCAAACCCTCAATCAAGGCGATCGCCCGCGGGAACCTCTGATATTTCAGCAACTGCTGCAGCTCAAAATAAGCATCTTGCTTTAACTTTTGTTCCACCGCCGACAGATCCGCATTAGATTGAACGGGAGGCTGTTTTCGAGTCACATTAACTGCTTGGGGTTGAGCTTTCACCCTCTGATCCGGCGATGTCCAAGTAGGCGACACAGTTGAATTGGCAACTTTCGAGTCCGCAACATGATGGGGGGCAACATTCACCAAGAACTTATAAGCCTCAGTAATAGCAATAAACTTATTCTTAGCCTGGTCGTTTCCCGGATTCACATCGGGGTGATACTGTCTGGCTAACTGCCGATAAGAGGCCTTAACTTGCGATAAACTCGCACCAGACCTCAGTCCTAACTGTCGGTAATAATCTGCAATATCCATCTAGCATGAATGAGCGTTGATAATACCATTAAATATGGCAGAATCCTTAAATGTAAAGATTCTGCCAAAATTTACTGCGAACTAGGTTGTAGTGCGAGGGTTGCCCGCACTACTGAAGCGCAAAAATAACTTACGGACGATCTTCGATCACTCTGTCAATCAAGCCGTATTCCTTGGCTTCCTCAGCGGACATGAAATAGTCGCGATCCATGTCCTTCTCGATTTTCTCGATCGGCTTGCCAGTATTCTTAGCATAGATATTATTGAGTTCGTGGCGCAGCCGCAGAATCTCTTTCGCCTCAATCTGAATATCCGTTGCTTGTCCCCGCGTGCCCCCAGAAGGCTGGTGAATCATGATTCGCGAGTGAGGCAAAGCTAACCGTTTCCCCTTCGCACCGGCAGCTAACAGGAAAGAACCCATCGAAGCAGCCAAGCCCACACAAATCGTCACCACGTCCGATTTAATGTGCTGCATGGTATCAAAAATAGCCATGCCTGCCGACACCATCCCACCTGGGGAATTGATGTACAAAATAATATCCTTACCTGAATCTTCCGAATCGAGATAGAGCATCACAGCGATGATTTGATTGGCAATTTCATCGTCAACGTCCCTGCCCAAGAAAATAATCCGTTCCCGGTAGAGGCGATCGTAGATATTAATCCACTGAGTATCATAACCACCCGGCATTTTGTAGGGAACTTTTGGCACACCTATAGGCATAATTCGGAACTCCGTTTAGTTGGTAATTGGTGATCGGGCCATTGGTTAGGGTTTATTAGTTATTTGTTACTTGTTATTTTAGGTTTTTTAGTTTTTGGCTATAAGGACCAATAAACCCTAACCAATAACTAATAACTAATAACTAATAAGCAATAACCGAATTAGATGACTCCGGCAGGCAGCGGTTTCGGCAATTCTTCCGAACTTTCAAGAACGCGATCGATCAAACCGTATTCTTTAGCTTCATGGGGCGTCAGGTACAGCAACCGATCCATATCTTTAGTAATCTTTTCGATCGGTTGGCCAGTACAGCTTGCAAAAATCTCAAGCATCGTCGCTTTATTTGCCAGCACTTCCTTAGCCCGAATTTGAATGTCGCTTGCTTGACCCCGCGTGTAAGCCTTGGGTTGGTGCAACACAATCGAAGCGTGCGGCAAACTCGCCCGAAAGCCTTTTGTACCAGCCGCTAAAAGCATCGCAGACATCCCCATTGCCGAACCGAGGCAAATAGTGTGCACGGGCGGCTTAATATACCTGATCGTATCGCAGATAGCGAAGGCTTCTGTTTCAAAGCCGACGGGTTCGCCACTGTAACCAGAAGTGCCGGTCGAGTTGATGTAGATTTTGATCGGCTTATCCGGGTCTTCGTACTGCAAGAACAACAGTTCAGCGATAATCAGTTCTGTTACCGCAGGCACCAGAGGCATCCCCAGATAAACGATCCGCTCCTTCAGCAACAGGGATGGCAAATCGGGAGGTGGCGTCCGAGAGTTCCCTTCCCCGTAGTATGGCGATTGCACAGCTTTAATTGGTGTGTTCATATAACCGAAATGTTGCCTGAACTGATGGAGCTATTCTTAAAGAAATACTAACGCAATCTTTAGGTATCCCGCATGAAAGTTAGTTTGCTCCCGGTTTTAAACGACCCTAACCTTGACGCTGCTGCGCCCTCAACGCAGCGCCAGCTAGCGATTTCGGTGTCTGCGACGGCAAGCTCGATCGACTCCAGCGTACCCTTAAACCTGTGCCTGATTCTCGACCACAGCGGTTCGATGGGCGGACGCCCCTTGGAAACCGTCAAACAAGCCGCCGGACGGTTGCTAGACAGGTTGAAGCCCGGGGATCGCTTTTGCGCGGTGGCTTTCGATCATAAAGCCAAAGTCCTCGTCCCCAATCAAATTGTGGGAGATCCCAGCAGTATTAAACGGCAAATTGAGCAATTGCGCTCGGCCGGTGGCACAGCAATTGATGAGGGCATTAAGTTAGGTATTGAAGAGTTGGGCAAAGGCAAAAAAGAAGCTATATCTCAGGCATTTCTGCTGACTGACGGCGAAAATGAACACGGCGACGACAGCCGCTGTTTGAAGTTGGCTAAATTGGCTGCTGACTACAACATGACTTTAAATTCTCTGGGATTTGGCGATAACTGGAACCAGGATATTTTGGAAAAGATTGCTGACGCTGGCGGCGGTGCTCTGGCACACATTCAGCGTCCCGAAGATGCGGTTGACGAGTTTGGCAAACTATTTACTCGCATCCAAGGTGTAGGTTTGACTAATGCTTATTTGCTATTTTCGCTAATGCCAAAAGTGCGGTTAGCCGAACTCAAACCGATCGCCCAAGTTTCCCCGGATACGATCGAATTACCGGTACAGCAAGAGGGCGATCGTTTTATGGTGCGCCTGGGAGATTTAATGAAGGATATAGAGCGAGTAGTTTTGGCTAATATTTATATTGGACAGTTGCCCGAAGGTACACAGACGATCGGGCAATTGCAAATTCGTTACGACGATCCGACTGTCGGTCAAAGTTTGCTTTCCGATCCTGTTGCAGTTTCCGCTAATGTCCTGAAAGTTTATCAGCCGGCAATTAACCCGATGGTGCAGCAGCACATTTTAGCTTTGGCTAAATACCGCCAAACTCAACTCGCAGAAACCCGATTGCAACAGGGCGATCGAGCCGGCGCGGCGACAATGCTGCAAACTGCTGCTAAAACTGCTCTGCAAATGGGCGATAAAAGTGCCGCAACTGTGCTGCAAACCTCTGCTACTCGCTTGCAGTCTGGTGAACAATTGAGTGAAGCCGATCGCAAGAAAACTCGGATTGCTTCTAAAACTATTTTGAAGTAATCGCGCGATTTGAAATTTTAAATAATTTTAAATTGGGCGATCGGACAATTCGGTGATGCGAAATCGCCTCTATAAAAACGAAACCCGCGCCAAGGCGGGTTTCAATATTCTGAGTCTCGCCTGCAAAAAACGAAAGTCAGTATATGCCGATTGTTTCAAGCTGTGGATCGTGTAGAAGCTCGATCGTTTAGAATGTTTCTATCACCTATCAAGAGTGTTTGTATGAGCCAGACAATATCTGATAAAGTACGCTGGACTACCGCCGATTTAGAACTATTGCCCGATAACGGCGATCGTTACGAAATTATTGATGGGGAGCTCTTTATGACTAGAGCACCGCATTGGGGGCATCAACAGACTTGTGGCAGATTTTTTTCTTGCCTTGATACTTGGTCGATGTCTAGTGGTTTGGGACGAGCCGCCATCAATCCAGGCCTTATTTTCAGTGATGCTGATAATGTCATACCTGATGTAGTTTGGGCGAGCAATGAACGCTTAGCTATCTTGCTAGACGAAGCAGGCCATTTAACTGCCGCACCCGAGTTAATTGTTGAAGTATTGTCCCCCGGTGCAGACAATCAGAGACGCGATCGAGATTTAAAACTCAGACTCTATTCAGTGCGAGGAGTGCAGGAATACTGGGTTGTGAATTGGCAATTGCAGCAAATAGAAGTTTATCGCAGGGAACAAGTAAGTTTAAGGCTCATGGCTACGCTGTTGAGCAATGATGCACTAACTTCGCCTTTGTTGCCCGGTTTTAGTTGTTCTATCGCTCAAATTTTTGCCTAAATTATGAAATCATCCTTTTACAATTTAATTGCTACTCTAGTAATCTTTACTATCTTTGGTAATATATCCCCTGTCTGTGCTAAATCCTCCGCAATATTAATAGCTCAAAAAACGATTGTTCAAAATCCTGCTGAAGATTTATTCAATAGTGCTTTAGCCAAATCAGAGGCAGGAGACATTCAAGGGGCGATCGCCGATTACACCGAAGCCATCCGCCTCAACCCCAACTATGCCAAAGCCTACAACAAACGCGGCATCATCCGCGGCCGCAATCTCAAAGACTATCCAGCAGCTAAAGCAGATTTCGATCGCGCAATTGAAATCAACCCCAACTACGGCGACGCTTACTACAATCGCGCCCGAGTCCGCGAGTTCTTAGAAGACAAACCGGGGGCGATCGCCGATTATCAGAAAGCAGCCGAACTCTATCAAAAAGATGGCAACACCAACGATTATCAAGATGCCATCAAGCACATTGAAATGCTGCAAGAATAAATGGCTTTTGAAAACATAGTATAATATCCTGCGCTCGGCGTTAATCCGCATTCATCTGCGGCTAAACACTCCAAATTAACTATTCAAAAAATGCCCGAAACTTCCACTGTCACCGTCACCGTACCCGCCACAACCGCCAACCTGGGCCCCGGATTCGACTGCATAGGCGCCGCTTTAAGCCTCTACAACCGCTTCCAATTCTCCCGACTCGAACCCTCAGCAACCGAGAAACTAAAAATTACCGTTACGGGTCAAGAAGCCACCAAAGTCAAGACAGACGACAGCAATCTCGCTTATCAAGCTTTTCTCAAGTTATACGATCGCCTCAACCAATCGCCGCCCTCTGTAGCGATACATATAGATATGCAAGTGCCGCTGGCTAGAGGTTTGGGGAGTTCCGCCACAGCTATTGTCGGTGGGTTAGTCGGTGCAAATGAGTTAGCCGGTGCGCCTTTGAGTCAAGTGGAAGTGATGCAATTGGCGATCGAACTTGAAGGACATCCAGACAACGTTGTCCCCGCTTTATTGGGAGGTTGTCGCCTCGCTGCTAGCAATGCACCCCCCCTTAGCAAGGGGGGGCAAGGAGGGGGTTCCTGGGAGATTTGCGATATTCCCTGGCATCCGAATATTGTGCCCGTGGTAGCCATCCCCGATTTTGAACTGTCTACAGCCGAAGCCCGCAAAGTTTTGCCAGCAGATTACAGTAAAGCTGACGCGATTTTTAATGCTGCACACCTCGGTTTGCTAGTGCGCGCTTTGGAAAGTGGCAATGAAAACTGGCTGCGCTGCGCCCTCCAAGACAAAATTCACCAGCCTTACCGGCAATCTCTGATTAAGGGATATGAAGGGGTGCAACAAGCTGCCCTGAATGCAGGGGCCTATGAAATGGTAATTAGCGGTGCCGGGCCAACGCTTTTAGCTTTAACGGATGTGGCTAACGCTGTTGCGGTTGAGAAAGCGATGGCGGCTGCTTGGATGGAATTTGGGGTAAAGGCTGAGGTGCGTGCGATCGGCCTCGATACTCAAGGCGCGCAAGTCTCCCTTTAGTTATTCCAATCCTACACACACAACATCTACATAACCGTGTTTTGTAGGGGCAATCTCCCGTGGTTGCCCCTCTCGATGGAATTATTCATATTTCTATTCTCTTCCTCTCTCCTTCAAATCTCTTGAATATCAACTCAAGTCTCTTTTCGATAACTTCTGCCATTCCCTCTACAAAATTTTACCTTAAAAAAGTGCAGTCATTGTAGGGGCGGATTGACCATAATCTCAGGCTAAAACAAACAATCTCAAAAACCCGCCCCACCAACGGTAAATAGTATTAATTAGCTGTGACGCAGGGGAATTTCTATGTAAATTTTAGTACCTTTACCGGGTTCCGAAAAACACCTTAACTCTCCTTTGTGCTGCTCTACAATTATCTGATAGCTGAGAGCAAGTCCAGAGTATATGGGTGGTTCCGCAGGTTGGGCTACCAAAAATGGTTCAGAAAGTTGCGCTGTGATATCTTTGCTAATTGCCATGTCGTTATCAGCAATCTCAATAGAAATTCGATCAGCATCGACTACCTGAGTGCTAATCAAAATTACAGGCTTAAATTTGAGTGATTCCAACTCTGCCAACTCTTGAGCAGACTCTTCCAAAACATCGATCGCGTGATTGATGATATTCAGAAAAGCTTGATTGAGCAGACCTGCGTAACACTCAATCTGTGGCAAATTGCCGAATTCTTTCATCACTTTGATGTCTCGCCTTCCCTCGCGAGCCGGCAAGCGGTGCTGCAACAACAACAGAGTATTTTCTAAACCGTCGGAAACATCGAATAACTGCCAGCCCGATCGATCGCTGCGGGAAAAATCCTGTAGCGACAAGATTATTTGGCGGATGCGATCGCTCCCGGTACGCATGGAACTCACAATTTTTAATAAATCGTCGAGTACGAATTCGACATCCATATCTTGTTGTTTTTGCTGAATTTCAGCTCCGGGTTCGACTAGCTCTTGTTGATACAATCGCAGCAGTTCAATTAAATCGGCAGCGTAACTTTGGACGTGAGTTAGATTGCTGTAAATAAAAGTAATTGGGTTGTTAATTTCGTGGGCTATCCCTGATACCAATTCGCCCAAACTAGACATTTTTTCAGTTTGCAGCATTCGATCGCGCGACAGTTGCAATTCTTGCTGGGTGAGAGCCAACTGCGCCCTCAACTCGCGCGATTGCTTAGAAGCGCGCACCCGCGCCAACAATTCCTGCTTAACTATGGGTTTAAACAGAAAATCGTCAAAGGGCGCATCCAATTCTTGAATTTCATCAAATTGCTCGGCTGTTGTCAGCAGAATAAAATAGGCGGCCGCCAATTCTCGATCGGCCTTCAGCAGCCGGCACACCTCCAAAAAGTTGATTTGAGGCGAAGTCCCGTCGCAAATTATCGCATCGGGGGACACTTCCCTCGCCAAGTCTAAACCCTCTTTGTCGTCGGAAACGACTCTCACCTGATGTCCCTCTTGGCCGAGTAACTCTTGCACCACTTGAAAAGTCACAGTATCCGCGACGATCGCCAGAATCTTTGCCATACTTCTATAATCTCCACAAATTACTTTTTAGGATACAACCGCCAGAATTGCGCTGACAGATTTAAAATTCCCAAATAGTTCAATTACATCAAAAAACAACCGATGCCCGCTCCCTCAAAACCGAAAATAGCTCATACCATTTTAGATTTTATATCTAAGAGTAAAAAATTGGGAATGACTTACTGTATAATAATAGTTGGGAGCTTGCCTACAGTTGCATATTTTTTGGGGACTGGTATCACTAGAAGGTATAATTTTAGACTGTAATGCAAAAATGCAAATTTTATCCTTCGTAATTAATGTACATCAGAGCTTTCTGCCGAAAGACTGCTGAGGGCGATCGCAGATACTTTCTCAAGTTGCGCCAGGAAACAATAAAAAACTTTAAAATCAATTAATAGTCTCGTTAAATTCACCTTCTCGGTCAGCGCCTGAGAATGCCAATTACCAACACCACCTCAACTTTGATTCAAGCCGAAACACTAGAACTATTAGAATGGCCGCGCCTGTGTCAGCACTTGGCTACCTTCGCGGCCACCAAACTCGGCGTCGCCGCCGCCCTCGACCTCCCAATCCCGGCAACTCAAGCTCAAACAGCAGAACTACTAGCCCAAACTCAGGAAGCTTATCAGTTAGAGAGCCGCGCTGGCGGTGCTTTGAGTTTTGAAGGAATCCAAGACATCGGCACTTCGCTGCAGCGAGCCGAACTGCAAGGTTTGCTCAGCGGCGAAGAATTGCTGGCAATTGCTACTACCCTCGCCGGAGCAAGGCAATTGCGCCGGATAATTGACTCTCAGGCAGATGTGCCGACGCTCCAAGAGCTTGCATCCCAATTGCGGACTTATCCCGAACTAGAGCAAGAAATCCATCGCTGTATAGACGATCGCGCTCAAGTAGCAGACAGAGCCACTCCTAAATTAGCAGGAATTAGAGTTCAAATGCGACAGTTGCGCGATCGCATTTATCAAATATTGCAGGGGATTTTGCAGCGCCAATCCAACGCCGTACAAGAACAGCTAATTACCCAAAGAAGCGGACGCTTTGTCATTCCAGTCAAAGCTCCCCAAAAAGATGCCATACCGGGCATCGTTCACGACTCCTCGGCTAGCGGCGCGACACTTTACGTAGAACCCCACAGCACAGTCAATCTTAACAACCAAATGCGGCAGTTGCTCAGGCAAGAACAAGCCGAAGAAGAAGCAGTCCGCCGCGCCCTCACCGAGCAAGTCGCAGCAGTAAAACCCGATTTAGACAGATTGGTGGTGGTAGTTACAACTTTAGATTTAGCGGTCGCTAAAGCGCGTTATAGTTTTTGGTTGCAAGCAAATCCGCCGAAATTTATCGAATTGGGAGAGCCAGAATTAGCACCAAAAAATCCCGAAACAGAAGATGAGGAAAAAGAGGAAAAAGAAGATGAGGAAAACTCAGAACACAGTCAATTATTAATTCGCAACCTGCGATCGCAAATTACCCTCCGCCAGTTGCGCCATCCTTTATTAGTTTGGCAGCAACAGCACGAGCAAGGCTTTCCAGTGGTGCCGGTCGATTTAACGATCGCGCCGCACATCCGCGTCGTCGCCATCACCGGCCCCAACACTGGCGGCAAAACTGTCACCCTCAAAACCTTGGGCTTGGCAGCTTTAATGGCGAAAGCCGGAATGTTTGTTGCCGCCCGCGAACCCGTAGAATTGCCTTGGTTCGACAATATTTTGGCCGATATTGGTGACGAACAATCTTTGCAGCAAAGTTTGTCTACTTTCTCCGGCCATATCCGCCGCATCAGCCGCATTTTAGAAGTTTTACACAATAAATCGCAGGCTGAAGGGGAAGAAAATTCAAACCTTCCAATTACTAATTCCCAACAGCAAGACCACGAAGTCACAGATACACAAAACGCTGTTTCTACTCTCCCAATTCTCAAACCTAAATTACAAATTCCCCAACCCCAAAGCCCAATTACCAATTCCGAATTACCAATCCCCAAATCTTTAGTTTTGTTAGACGAAGTAGGAGCGGGGACAGACCCCTCAGAAGGCAGTGCATTGGCGATCGCCCTTTTGAAATACCTCGCCCAACATTCCCTATTAACAGTTGCAACTACTCACTTTGGCGAACTCAAAGCCCTCAAATATCAAGACTCCCGCTTTGAAAATGCCTCAGTAGAATTTGACGACAATTCCATGCAGCCAACCTATCGCTTGCTGTGGGGAATTCCCGGACGTTCCAACGCCCTCACCATTGCCCAAAGACTCGGTTTGCTAGCATCCATAGTCGAAGAAGCTCAAACCTATGTCGGGGGAGCCTCTCAAGATGTTAATCAAGTGATTGCTGGACTCGAAGCACAGCGCCGGAAACAGGAAACAAAGGCCAGAGAAGCAACTCAACTGCTACACCAAACCGAAAAACTGCACAGAGAAGTTTCTCAAAAAGCAGCCGCTTTGCAAGAGCGGGAGCGAGAACTAAAAATAGCTCAGGAAGTGGCAGTAAATGAGGCGATAGGGTCGGCAAAATCAGAAATTGCTCAAATCATTCGTCGCTTGCAGTCGGGCAACCAGACGGCTCAAAATGCCCAACAAGCTACAGAAACCTTAAATCAAATTTCTGAAAAACACCTGCCCTCTCGCCAACAACCGGCTAAACCCAAACCGAGTTTTATGCCGAAAGTGGGCGATCGCATCCGCATTCCCAGCTTGGGCCAAACCGCCGAAGTCCTCAGCGGCCCCGACGCTAACGAAGAGTTGAGCGTTCGGTTTGGGATTATGAAAATGACTGTCAAACTGGGAGAAATTGAATCCCTAGACGGTCAAAAACCGGAAACTAAAGCTCAATTAGCCAAGGTTGCAGCCCAAGCACAAGCACTCGCTACCGCTAAAGCTAAGCAAGCAGCGTCGGAACCTGCAAAACCCAATCCCGAAATCGCCATTCGCACTGCTAATAATTCGATCGACCTGCGGGGTGCGAGAGTCTCTGACGCAGAAATCGAAATAGACAGAGCTCTTTCCAAAGCCGTGGAATACGGAGTTCTGTGGATAATTCACGGCAAAGGTACGGGACAGTTGCGGCGCGGCGTTCACGAGTTCCTCGCGAATCACCCGCAGGTTTCCCGCTTTGAACTCGCCAGTCAAAAAGAAGGAGGTGCAGGTGTGACGGTGGTTTATTTGAAATAATCAAAATTTACGCATTTCCGGTTGACTCGTAATTATATATTTGTATGCAGCCAAACAAGTCGCAACGAACATATCATACTGATGCAACCGGAATGGATTATACTGCAAATGTGGCATAATTAAGAGTTGATTTACCACTTTAGTAACTGCCTGACTAATGACGTAATGCTCTCTATTGCTAAAACCGAAGGTGGTTTATCTCACCCCGAAGCCGTCGGGTTCTTCGACAAAATGAAGCAAGAAAAGCGCTTCACGAGCGATGTTTGGGGCGTACAGTTGAACTTCAAACAAGCTATTAAACAAGTGCAAAAAGATAACTACTCCCAAGCCGAAGGGTGGCTGATTCGGGTGCAGCAGCCAGATGACCGTGAAGCACCTGTCAAGGAATTCGTGCAACCGTTAACAGTTTAAAGTGAAGGATCTCACCAGTTAATTAAGAGTAGCGAAAAGATGACCCAGAATCCTATCAATCAGCTTAGCGAAACTATCCCCCAAACACTAAATGGTTATGATCCTAATGTGTTTCCAGCTTTTCATCAAATGCTCACTACTCACTTTCCAGGGGCATTACCCATGAGCAAGTACATGAGAAAGACGTTCCAAAGCTTGAGTACCTACGGTTTTTGTGATGAAAATACGATGGGAATGATAGCAATTTGTCGAGATGAAATCGCCGAACCCCTATTCGCCGAAGTAATTCGATACTGGGGGAAAACCTTTAATTGTTGCAGCTTAGCTGGATTTGTGATGATGGGCAAAACTGGGTTAGCTTCTGCGACAGACCATACCCCTATAGTTGATGGCATCCGTCGTTTTACCTTTTATGCCATGCCCCACATCGCTATTTCTAGACATGGCGATATTGGCATGGTTTATCGAGATGGTATTCAAAAAGCTTCCCATGCCTGTGGAGCATTAGAAGCGATTGTTGAAGAGTTGGCAGCGGGGCACCTAAAGCTAGAAATGGATATGCAGGATATTGAACAAACAATTATTCGGCAAAAAATTCTTTCAACCATTACCTATGGAGATAAACCCGATTTAATAGAAATTACAAAATTGGCATCTCGAATTATTTCTGAGGATGTCGAACATCTTTTAGATACCCTGGATCGATCTATTTTTACCTATGCCGTTATGACCGGCATTCAAATTCACGGTCCCCTGGGCACCCAGTGGATTTATCCGCAAGATTTTTATGTTGTTAACAGCGATATTCCGGGAGGGAAAAGAACACTTCAAGCTGTTCGATAATCTCCACTAAAAGGAAGATTCAAGGATGTCAGCAGCAGTTAAAAAGGCAGCACAGCCGCTGATCATCTCAGGGGAAGTTGCCCCTTTGATTGATGCTAATTTATGGGCGGGTAAATTATCCATTACTACTACCGCTCCTTCCCATAATTGAGGACATAAAAAATGCTGAATAAATATAGCAAATGCCTGTCCATCCATTGAATCATTCATTGTCATCAATGCCAACACTTTATTCATACTAATTGCGCCAATAGCTGTGACTTTGGCACCCCGATAGAATGCTTTTTTTTGTATACTCTTGTCCCGTGCTGGGAGCGGGCATAAGTTCTACTCAAACGAGCGTAGAATACCAGTTTCATCCAAAAATACTGGAGGGGTGACAAAGAGGCCTAAGAGATAGACCGCATCATCGTACTGAGGCAACTGGAATGGGTACTATACTGCAAATGTGGCATAATTAAGAGTTGATTTACCACTTTAGTAACTGCCTGACTAATGAAAAAAACTCCCTCAAATGAAGTTTTGGTTGGCGACTGTCGTGAAGTGATGAAGACATTGCCAGAAAATTATATTTCTGTGTGTATCACTGACCCACCTTATAATTATGAATTTATTGGTCATAAATGGGATGACTCAGAAATTCAAAGGCGTATTGAAAGAGTCAATGGCAAGGGAAATAAAACCCTTGTTAAAAACATTCCCTATGGCAGTGGTTTAGCAGGTGGAGTCAGAAACGAAAAATGGTATCAAAGGAATCGGAACAACACTCTGGATTATGAAAAGTGGTGCTTTGAGTGGGGTGAGCAGCTTTTTCGTATCTGCAAACCGGGTGCGACAGTTTTAGTTTTCAATAGCACACGGACTGTTGCTCACGTACAAGTTGCACTGGAAAGTGCTGGTTTCTATGCGAGAGATATTCTTGTTTATAAAAGATCGAGTGGTATCCCTAAAGGTGTCAATATCAAACAACAGTTAGAGAAGAAAGGATATGAAAATCCTGAACAATGGGATGGTTGGCACAGTTGTCTGAGGAACGAATGGGAAGCAATCTGCGTACTTCAAAAACCACTGGTAAATAATTACTTGGAAACTCTACAGGAGTATGGTACTGGTCTATTTTATACTAAAGATCAGTTCGGTGGTTTTCAGTCAAATATTTTAGAAGGTATACAGCGTGAGAAAACCGAGGAGTTTAACGTCCATTGCACAGTTAAACCAATCGCTCTCATGAGAAAGCTGGTCGAAATATTTGTACCGCGTTTGGAAAATTCTATTCTAATCGATCCTTTCGCAGGATCGGGAACCACATTGCTGGCGGCGCAAGAATTTGGCATTAGGTATATTGGCATTGAAATAGTACCTGACTATATAGAGATTATCAACAAGCGCCTTGATAGTTTCAGCGGTATACAGGGAATTCTCCCACTTTTTCAATAAGAAATGACTTTAAATCAAACCCGCTTATTGTTTTTATGAACTCAAACGAATCCTCCCCAGTGTAAACTTTCCAAGTCCCTACTTGGCACGCTGTAATAGCTGCGGGCCAATTATCTTGTCTAAGAATTAAAAATACGGGTTCGTAATTATAAGTACGAAGTAGTGGGCCATAAGATTTGAACTTTTTCAGTGTTCCAGAATCTCCGGAGCCAATACGATATTTTGTATCTATTGCGTACCCATCAACAATCACATCGCACGGCTCATCGCTTCCCACTTTAAATGCTGGCTGAAAACTACTGCAATATGCTTTGCACGTTTCAGTTGGGGAGTCAGAAGGAGTTGACATATATCCTATATCTGCGGTATTGTTAGACTACATTCATTATTGTACCGTAATTGCGATACGATTATAAGATAGTGTTCAATTTTTTGACAACTATTTTACATTTTTTATTCATGATGCTAAAATAGAGATGTTTGTTACTTCATGGGGTGGTGCAGCAAGGTTAGCACGCTTCGGTTTTCCGAAGAGACGTGGGTTCAATTCCCATCCCCCCCACTTACATTCATTATATTTTACGATCGTCGTTATAAAGTGAATACGATTACTCGTGATACAATTTTTTCGCTTGAAACAGAGAATGTCAGTAAAGGTTTTTATGGGCATCGTAAGCAACTTTTGCGTGTTCTTAACACTGCCCTTTTAAAAGGCGAACAACCAGTTCTAATTACTTTAACTTTTTCCTACGTATTGCTGTTTGCAGCATGGTCTGAAGCTCAGTTCATGCAAGTAATACATACACCCGATACTTTATCAGATTCGCAGGTAAATAGTATAAAGGACGCTAAGAATCGACTGGGTATGGGTGAGGGATGGAAAGCTTTAATCAAATGTGCTTTTGCAAAAGTTCCTGGAGATGATGTACAGGTTCGAGAAAAAGAAGCTCGTCTAATTAAGGTTATTGAAGAATGTATAATTCCCAATTCCTTACTGAGGAATAAGATTGCTCATGGTCAATGGTCTGTTGCGCTAAATAGAGAACACACTGCACAGAATGCTGATCTAACAAACCAATTAAACGAATTAGATTATGTAAAGATCGACTTGTTGTTTCAAATTCAACAAGTTATTGGATTTATTGTGCGAGATTTGTTGCAGTCTCCTGATCGTGGTCATTTTCGATTTTTCTGGCAGCATGATACAAAGTTGCAGGAATTGTTAAGTAAAAGAAGTTCTTGGAATATCGATTCAAAACTAGCTACTCTCCGAAATCGCAAGAAAAATGTTTCATGTGTAAAGAATGGTACGTAGAAATCTCTCTGATAATAAGCTCCAGGTTAACAATGCGCTCGCACCAGGCCGCCCAATTATAGTGGTTTTGAGCGGAGCCAGTCTGCGGCTGGTGAAGCGCGACGTTATACTGCTCAATCCTAAGTAGGCACTAGAGTGTGGGTACAGTAGAATATTTTGACAAAAAGAACGAAATATATATTATGTAGGGCGAAGCATGAGGGCGACAGTAGATCGCGGCGATCGCCAACCATTTTTTGTCCTTATGCAACGCCGGGCTAAGGTCTAAATCAACATACATACTATGCCGCTTGTGTCAACTCCCAATACCGAACCGACGCCCTAGCTTGCGTCCCCAATATTGCTTATTTTCTTTTTTTATTATGGGAGAGATACCAAACACATCCCTTAAAATATCGTGTTCTTCATTCTCTTCTGCATAAACTTTTTCGATAAATGAATTTTGGTATCTTGCTAAAATTTGCTCTAGTTTTCTTTCAGTCATCATCACTTACCAGTTCAGCTAGACTAACGGATAATGCTTTGGCTATTTTGCTGGCATTAAGCAGTGTTATATTCCTTTCACCTCGTTCCACTGAGCCAATATAGGTGCGATGTAATTCAGATAGTTCTGCAAGCCGATCTTGGGAAAGATTTCTGAGCTTTCTGAAATGTCTAACTTTTTTACCAAATTGCTCCGTAATATCCATAGATCGCGCCAGATGAAGCAATGACAAATATAATCTGACAGACTATAAGTAGCGACAGACTATAAGTAGCATTCGAGAGCGCTAGGATCTTGGCATTGATATAAGTCCCAATAGTTTCAAAGCACTGATTTGATTTCGGTCACTGTGTGGCGTAGGATGGTTAGGGGTGAAAATCTATGGGTTTTGCGGATTGCGCTTGATCGAACTTGAAGCCGCAACTTTTCACCCGCAACTCCGTCCAGCAGATAGGATTGCCGGAATCAAAGCAACGAGCTATGGAGAAAAATTAACAGATGTGCTGTTGCCCACAGGCCGCAAAGCTTTAATCACTGCATACTGTTTGATATCCTGCCTCAACCTGTCTTAAATTTCCCGTGCTGAAGCCATGCGCTCGACCGTAAAGTCCTCCGCTCCCACAAACGAAACGGGCCCATCTCCCAACTGGGAAGAATTGACCCAAAAAGCACCAGAACCTACCCAGTTGGACAACATTAAAGCCCAACTGGATTTGGTGCTGTTAGCCCTAGAAGCACTGGCAGAAATTGGCTCAGAGGCGATGCTCAAGGTAGCAGCCGAACTGAATTTAGAGCCAATGGTAGCCGATCGGGTAGCTTTGTGGCGGCTGCGCCAATCTAACCCGCTGCGGAAAGGCCACGGAGGCCGCAAAAAACTTGATGTGGAGGAAGCTCGATCGCTCGTTTTGATAAGCTGTCATTTGGCAAAACAGCACCAAGCTTTAATCCGCCGGGCTGTTGCTTTGCTCGAACAAATGGCAGAGCAAAACCGCGAACCTCACACCATCGCTTTGCTGGGAGATTATATTGACAGGTTCAGCAACACTTATGGCTCGCGCATGGAAGATGCAGAAAATTTATCGGCGCGAGAACTAACTGATTTAGCCCTCAAACTCCTGATCGATTTGCTGTTTTACAGCAGTCCCGGCGGCCACCGCCGCCTCTGGCTGGCTCTTCTAGACCGTGCTAAAAATTAAACAACAGTCAACGGTCAACAGTCAACGGTCAACAGTCAACAGTCAACAGACTTTCTGCTATGGTTCTCAAACGGTACACGCCCCCCACTTGCACGCTGCAAATTACAGCCAAAAGTTCGCCTCTATCTCGCTGGGCGGGCCAACCGGTGTTTAAATCTTTAAGTTTCGAGCTGCGACTCGACGACCCCAGGCTGCCAGATACCGAACACGTTACTCTCAGGGGCGATCGAATTCAACTCGAAACCCTCCACGAAGCTGTTAGCACCTACGTCCAAAACTTCCTCGGCGAATCCCGCGATTGGGAAAGCAACCTTAACTCTCAAACCGCTCGTACCGCAGCAGGGCCAGACTCGCCACAAGCCGCGCCTAACGCCGTCCTATTCGATCGAGCCGTCAACACTTCCGAACTAGCAACTTCCAACCCCTACTCTATCCCAACCCCCGCCCCGAACCCTTCCTACCTTCCGGTTCCCCCCCGCTTAGAACCCCGCGGCTTGCTTGCCCACAACTTGTTTTTAGGCTCTTTGAGCGCCGCAGAATCCGGGCCAGTAGTTCCCTTGAGCACCCTGCAACTGTTTGACTTGGCCACAGCACTAGATGACTGCGCCGCCGAAGTGATGGCGCTTCCCAACCTCAACCGCGAACCCCGACGGCCGCTGTCCTCACCCTGGCTTAAGGTGGCAGCAATGATGGTCGCCAGCGCGGGTCTGACGACAGGAATTATCAAAATGCTCGATCGATCCGCCACCTCCCCGCAAACCGCCACAGCCCCCGCTCCCGCCCCCGCTCCAGGAAACCCCCAGCTAGCTGCAGGCGTCTCCCCCAGTCCAGTTCCCGCCCTACCAACACCTCCCGCACCAAAACCCTCAGCCACACCCGGTTTACCGCCCCTGCCGCCCCCACCCATCAACACCGCCACCTCCCCCAGCCCCAGCTTACCTCCCATCGCCCTCGCCCCAAATACCCCCAGCAACAGACCCAGCCCCATCCAGCAGCCACCCCTGCTATTTCCCCCCAACGGCAGCGCAGCCAGCGCCCCACAGAGCGCCCCAGCTTTCCCTCAAGGGCAAACAATCACAATTCCCGCCCCCGAAGAACCGCCCATTTCCGCCCCCCAAGCACCCGCACCAGTACCCTACGTGCTGCCCCCCCTACCGCCGAGACTAGCTCCCGCCGTACCGCCCCCCCTGCCGCCCTCCCTGTCTGCTTCCCGATTTCCCGTTCCCCCGCCGCAACCCTCCCCCCGCCCCATCGAGCCGATTGTCCCCCCAGCCAGTACCCAACTCCCACCTCTTGAGGATGCTCAACCCCCAGCCGAACCCGAGGACAACAACCAGGCCGCGGCGAGTCAAAAAAACCGCACTTTATTTGATACAATTCCTCAAGTTTCAGAAGCTAGAACTTACTTTGAGGAACGCTGGAAGCCTCCAGAAGGAATGGAACAAACTTTGGAATACAGCGTGCTGATCGATGAAAATGGGTCAGTTCAAAATATTGTGCCGATGGGAAAAGCAGCAGCAGATTATATCGAGCAAATTAATATGCCATTAGCCGGCGAGCCGTTTGTTTCTGCCGTTTCTAATGGCAAAAACCCGAAAATTCGAGTTGTTTTGCGACCGAACGGTCGAGTACAAACCTTTTTGGAAGAGAGTGATTAAACGCTCTCAAACACATTGTCGAGATGGGAAATCCCGGTTAATTGCTAATCTTAAACAAGTTCAAAAAAAATTAATTTTTAACGGCGGCCACAGCAGCCAGCGTATTGACATTTGCTCCGCTTTGTGCTGCAAATATTTCTTTACCCGTGCGCGCAAAGCCACCAGTAAAAAAAGTGGCTGACACTCGTCAACAGGTTCGCATTGTGCACTCTAGAAACTTCCTTCTTCTTTCTTCCTTTTTCCTTCTTCCTTTTTCCTTCTTCCTTCTTCCTTCTATATCATCAATGCCCTTTTTTTCTATCCCAAACTTCTCCAATCCAATAAAAAACTGCAATCCCCCCAAAACTAAATAAAAAATCTTCAATACTAGCACTGCGATTGGGTAAAATCCCTTGCAGCATTTCTTCCGCAGCAGTGAACATGGTAAAAATTGCGGGTCCGAAAGGAATTGAAAAATTCAACAAATTGATATTTTTTTTGCCAGTTGCTCTATGGCACAGAAAAGATGCTATTCCGTACAAAATAAAGTGGCCGATTTTGTCATAAGGCGGATGAGCTAGAGGAAAGTTGACTAATTTCCCCGTACCTGCTAAAAGCATGATACTGAGAAGAATTAAAACGTACACAAAACAAGCAACAATCCAGAAATTTTTTGATAAGTTCATCTTTTTTTGCCGATAGCAACTAGAGACAAATCAATTCCGCGCAGCGCAAAAATAAAAACACATCTCGTTAATTACGCATTGTCTTTATAGGCGTCTGCCTACCCGTAGCAGCCGCTAAAATTTAATTGGTTTTCACTGTCAAAACTTGTGGCGGCGACGAATCGGGCGGATAAATAAAATCCACTTCTACAAGTCGCTTTTCTCCTGATTTCATCTCTAATTTTACCAAAGGTTCCCCCTGCTGTCCGCGCCGCTGCACTAAATGCACGTACCGAGTTTGAGGCACTTTATTGTCATCAGTATAGCGCACTCTGACCGTTCCCCTAAAAAAAGTTTGAGGTGCCGGAGGTTCTAAAAAACTAAGTCCTCCTGAAGTTAATTTGTCTGTCTTAATTGGAGTTTGAATGGCGACAGTTACAGTTTGGTTGTTGGTGGTAGAATTGTACAGCGGCAAGCTGAGACTGTATTGAATTCCGTAATTGCCGTGGGCGCGGTATGCTGTATCTGGGTAGCGGACTAACATCCTCGCACTTTGCACTTGATTTGTTCCCAGCATTCCGCGCGGGAGGCTGCTTAATGGGTAGGAATATGCTGTTCCGGGTTGGGGAATTGCTAGGTTTGATGTTTCCCGGTTGTCTGAGAGAAGTGCTCGCCATTCTGAACCTAATGCTACACCGGCAACTCGGCCGTAAATTAGTTGACCTTCGGTGATTTCTGGCGGTGTGGGAACTCGATCGCGCGGCCCGGCTATATTACCATTGTCTAATAAGTTTTGCCATTCTGCTAAGTTGGGCGATCGCTCGTTTCCCTGTCCGTTTTCCTCTGGGTCAAGTCGGGCAAACATCGCCAGACTGGCAACATAGACTATACCATCGCTGCGTAACCGCATCAAGGTCGATCGACCGTTTAGGGGCGGTACCAATCCCCGCACCGGTATCGGATGATTCATCAACAGTTCGCTTTTTCCCGGTGGAATAATTAACCCCGGCCCAAACTCTGACTGTCTCCTTCCTCTGAGAATATCATTCACAGCGCGACTTCCCGGCCCCGCGTAAATATTACTGTTTGAATTATCGACTTGTGGCGGCAATTCAATAAAAGGTGCATCGGGTTGACTGAGATAACTCGCAGCTTGCAATATATCTAATGTTACAGGTTTATTGCCCGGATTATAAACAATTACTCCTTGATACAATGTTCGCAAATCTTCCGGGGAAGGTGCGCGGGCTATGTGGTGGGCAAATATGTCGAAACGTCCTTGAAACGGAAAGTTTAAATGTGCAGCCGGAAATCTTTTACCATCCGGGGGAAATGTCGAAAGCAAAATTCCTTCTTGCAGCACTACTTCTGGACTGTTGCTGTTAAATACTGGTATGTTGTCTAACTGTCCGGGGAGAGGTCGCACTTCTTGAATCTGAAGTATTTCTTGAGGTGCGGGAGGGGTTTGGGCTAAGGGGATAATTGATAGAACTGGCAGCATTTTTTGATGTTTTGCACTTGGTAGATGAGATTTTTTTGTTAACCGCAGAGGGCGCAGATTGGGCAGAGAAAGAGAGAGAAGAGAAGAGGAGGTAAATCTTCGCGTCAGGGCGGATTTTTTACGGAGATTTGGCGCACTCGTCCATAGCAGATATGGTGATTTTTACCTAGCCCACTGTTGTAATATGTAATTGTAAAATTTGGCGGTGTCTACTTGATCCATTGCTTGAATTTTTCGCCCTCCCGTTTTAACTTTTGTGCGTCCTTGACTGATGCCTTCGGTAATAATTTCTGTTTCCCATTCTCGCAGTTGGTAAAATTCGGGATGCGCTAAATAAGCGGTTGCCAAAATGTCCCAAAAATAGTAATCTTGAGATATTGCTAGGGCATAACACTGTCCTGCTAAGTCGGAAATTGGATATTTGCGCTGTTTTGCTAAGAGATTGGAAAATTCAACAGTCAGCGGTACATTATTAGTGATATCTAAAGGACACATGACAACGGGAATTTTGGTTTGCCAAATTCTCTCGATTGCTATCGGGTCCCAGTAAGCATTCCATTCCGCCGACATATCTTGTCCGGGTTCCATATCTTTGCTAACATTGCCCATAACATTTAGCGCGCCTCCCATCCAGACAATTTCTTGAATTTTGCTTTCAATTTCTGGGGCGATATCTAAAGCTTGCGCTACTGTTGTTAACGGCCCCGTTACCATTAATGTGACTGGTGCGGCGGCATCCCGCAAAACTCGCACCATAAAGTTTTGTCCGGGTTCTGATATTAACGGCGTGTCAATGGTTCCTTTTTCATTTAGAATGGGAAGTCGATCGACTGCAAAGGAATCTCGTCGAAATAACACCGGAAATGGGTTGAGTCCCCGCACCGTACTCGCCGCCACCGGAACTTCTGAACGCCCCATCAAATCGAGGATTTTGCGCGTTGCACTCACAGCCGGTTGAATGTAGCAGTCCGCAGGAGTTACAATTACTCCCAGAGTTTCGACTTCCTCCATTGTCATTAGCAACACGACTGAGAGATAGTCGTCAACTGCACCGTCGTGATCCATGAGTACGAGTTTTTTTGACATTTTGCTTCCCCAGTGACTGAAGTAGTGTAAAGTACAAATATTAATTTTTTTGTGCGAGAAACACAACTGCCTCAACTATATGAATAAAGTATCACCTTACGGCTCTTGGAAATCGCCTATTTCTTCCGATTTAATTGTTTCTGGAACTGTCGGACTCGGACAAATTGCTATTGACGGCGATGATATTTATTGGGTTGAGGGAAGACCTTCGGAAGCAGGAAGAAGCGTCCTCGTGCGGCGCACTCCTGACGGTACAATTAGCGACGTGACACCGCATCCTTTTAATGTTCGCACTCGCGTTAACGAATACGGCGGCGCTGCTTTTGCAGTTGCTGGCGGTGTTGTCTATTTTTCTCATTTTGCCGACCAACGTATTTATACTCAAAGATTAAATTCTCAACCAGAACCTCTGACACCTACTGCTAATTCTCGCTATGCAGATGCGATAGTTGACAAGCAAAGAAATCGCCTGATTTGCGTGCGCGAAGACCATGCAGGTGAGGGCGAACCTGTCAATACTATTGTTAGCATTAATTTAGATAACGGCGCAGATATTCAAATTTTAACTCAGGGCAATGATTTTTATGCTTCCCCTCGTTTGAGTCCAGACGGTTCTCTACTTTCCTGGATTTGTTGGAACCATCCAAATATGCCGTGGGATGGCACAGAATTGTGGGTGGCAGAAATTAATGCTAACGGTTCTTTAGGGGAAAAATACTTAGTTGCTGGCGGGGTTGATGAGTCGATTTTTCAACCTGAATGGTCGCCCGATGGAGTTTTGTATTTTGTTTCTGACAAGTCTAACTGGTGGAATTTCTACCGCTGGCAATCTAGAACCCCCCTCAATCCCTCCTTGTTAAGGGGGGAAGCAGAGATAGAAACCAGCTTGTGCGAAATGGCGGCTGAATTCGGACTTCCTCAGTGGGTTTTTGGAATGTCTACTTATGCCATTGTCTCGGCAAGCAAAATTATTTGCACCTACACTCAGCAAGGCAAGTGGCATTTAGCGAGTCTCGATTTAACGACTAAGCAGTTGACAACAATTGAGACGCCTTACACTGATATTTCGTCTGTCACAGGGCAGGGAGAAACTGTTGTTTTTTTGGCAGGTTCGCCGACTGAATCTACTGCTATTGTACAACTAAATCTAGCAACAAATAAACTCGAAATCTTGCGCCAATCGAGCAAGTTAAGCATCAATACGGGTTATCTTTCTGTACCGGAACCAATTGAATTCCCCACGGAAAACAATTTGACTGCTTTCGGTTTCTTCTATCCTCCGAAAAATCAAGATTTCGCAGGGCCTGCGGGTGAAAAACCGCCGCTTGTTGTCAAAAGTCACGGCGGCCCCACTGCTGCTACTTCTAGCAGCATGAATTTGAAAATTCAATATTGGACGAGTCGCGGTTTTGCCGTGCTCGATGTTAATTACGGCGGCAGCACTGGTTACGGCCGAGAATACAGAAAAAGACTGCAAGATAGTTGGGGAATTGTCGATGTTGACGACTGCGCTAACGGTGCTAAATATTTAGCTCTAAAAGGTTTAGTTGATGGCGAAAGAATGGCGATAGCCGGAGGCAGCGCAGGGGGGTACACTACTCTGTGCGCTCTTACTTTCCGCGATGTGTTTAAAGCGGGTGCGAGCTATTATGGAGTTAGCGATTTGGAAGCTTTGGCCACGGATACTCACAAGTTTGAAGCGCGGTATCTGGATGGATTGATCGGGCCTTATCCTGAAAGAAAAGATTTGTATGTGGCTCGTTCGCCCATTCATTCCGCCGAACGTTTATCTTGTCCGGTTATCTTTTTTCAAGGATTAGAAGATAAAGTGGTTCCTCCCAATCAAGCAGAAATGATGGTAGAGATATTGAAAGCTAAAGGTTTGCCGGTTGCTTATGTTGCTTATGAAGGGGAACACCACGGTTTTCGCCGCGCTGAAAATATCAAAAGAACTCTTGACGGCGAATTCTATTTCTATTCCCGGGTGTTTAAGTTTGAGTTGGCTGAACCTGTGGAGGAAGTGGTGATTTTCAATCTTTAGAAAACATCAAGTTTGCAGTTGCTCGGTCTTCCCTAAAACGCACCTGCAAGCTTTATCATAATTTGCCAATTTTAAATGTGATTTACTTCACAAATTTTGCTGTTTATTGTCACACGTTTAAAGGCAATACAGCTATAAATTTTGGCTCTTCCTTACTTACCGCTGCTCATTTTTTAGGAAAATGCCAAAAAAGTAATGCCCGTATTTCAAAATTTATCAAATTTCTAACTCCCAAACCACACCTTTTTAATAGCTGTAATTTAGTATTAATTCCCTCTACTATCCCATTATAGCAATCCTAAATCATTATCATGAGTACGGTACAATTATATGCAATACTTGATTATGACAAAAAAAATGAATA
>NZ_JAUBQX010000090.1:0-14140 GCF_036701505.1 Microcoleus sp. Pol11C2 | reverse complement strand
GCACCGGAATTATTGTTGACTGTTGACTGTTGACGGGCGGGTCGAAAAACTGAATGGTTGAGTGTTAACTGTTGACTGGATTTTATTATTCCGATGCAACCGAAAACGATATGACTCATGACAAGTAAGCATTTTGAGTCAAGCGATCACTCAATCTAAAATTGCTCTAAAAATTAAAGGGTGAAAAATTAATTTTTCACCCTTTAACTCTCGATTTTGGATTAGCCGTTACTGAACAAACTTCTTGAATGCCAGTGTCACGTTGTGGCCGCCAAATCCAAAAGAATTCGACAGCGCCACATCAACTTTTAGATCGCGGCTTGTATGAGGAACATAGTCCAAATCGCACTCAGGATCGGGATTTTCCAGATTAATTGTCGGCGGGATTTTGTCATTGGCGATCGACATTACCGTCGCCACCGCTTCAATTCCCCCAGAACCGCCCAAAAGATGACCGGTCATTGACTTGGTAGAACTAATTGCTACTTTGTAAGCGTGGTCTCCCAAAGTCCGCTTAATCGCTTTTGTTTCAGTAGAATCGTTGGGAAGCGTACTCGTACCGTGAGCGTTGATATAGCTCACTTGATCCGGCGTCAAACCCCCATCCTTGAGCGCTAAAGCCATCGCCCGCGACGCACCTTCCCCCCCCGGTACCGGAGAAGTCATGTGATACGCATCGCAAGTTAAACCGTAGCCGACGATTTCTGCGTAAATCTTCGCGCCACGCGCCAGAGCGTGTTCCATTTCTTCTAGAATCAGAATGCCAGCACCTTCGCCGACGACAAAACCATCACGATCGCGATCGAACGGACGGCAAGCATGAGTCGGGTCATCGTTGCGAGTCGAAAGCGCCCTCGCCGCAGCAAAACCCGCCACGCACAAAGGTGTCACCGCAGCTTCGGTACCGCCGCAAATCATGGCTTGCGCGTAACCCCCCTGAACTAGGCGAAACGCATCACCCACCGCATTTGACCCGGCAGCGCAGGCCGTCACCGTGCAAGAGTTTGGTCCCTTAGCACCCGTTTGAATCGCCGTCAGACCTGCGGCCATATTCGCAATCATCATGGGAATCATAAACGGGCTGCATCGATCGGGGCCGCGAGTCAGATAAATCTCTTGCTGCTCTTCCAAAACCTTCAGGCCACCAATGCCAGTGCCAAGAATGACACCCACCTGTTCTGCGTTCAGGTCGTTAATCTCAAACTTCGCATCAGCAACAGCTTGTTTGCTCGCTGACACCCCAAATTGAGCAAAGCGATCCATGCGCTTTGCTTCCTTGCGCTCTAAATAGTCGTGTGGGTCGAAACCCTTCACCTCTGCGGCAAAGCGGCAGTCGTGCCGCGACGGGTCGAATAAGGTGATCGGGCCTATACCATTCTTCCCGGCAAGCAACCCGTCCCAATATTCGGACAAGGTATTGCCGATCGGTGTAATCGCGCCGAGACCCGTGATAACAACGCGCTTACGCTCTAAATTTGTCATGATTTCAGTTTCAAAAAATTAAACACCCAGAACGCAGAACAAAAGAGGAGTTTCCAGTTTTCTAACTTCTCTCCTCTTAGGGAAAAAGGCAGGTATTTTATGCTTTTGGAGCTGCAAGTTGGCTGCTGATGTAATCTACACAAGCTTGAACGGTAGTAATTCCTTCGGCTGCTTCGTCGGGAATTTCAATATCAAACTCTTCTTCCAAGGCCATTACCAGCTCTACTGTATCTAAGGAATCTGCTCCTAAATCGTTAGCAAAGTTGGCTTCGGGCTTGACTTCGCTCAGCTCGACTTCCAGTTGCTCTTTCACAATTTTCTGGACTCTAGTGAAAATGTCGTCTTGGCTCATAACATCGTGTCCTCATTGGTTGCTGCGTATCTAATCTTATCCGAAAGGGGTATCTTCAGGGAAAAGGGTTGCCGCTTTTCTAACTGACCCTTTGTGTAGGGAGTGGGCCGTGGGCATTAGGCATGGGTGTCAAGTTAAGGACTGTTGCGGGCGTGTGATCGCTTTTATGAATAGTCCTGGACGCATAAACTCTATTTGACGGTGTACACCCCACCTTAACCGCTACAAATAGTGTTGGAAAGCAATTTTTGCGTCCAGGACTGCCCAGAAAAACTGGGATTACTGATCGCCACATTCATTACCATCAAGTCTTTTGGGCATCGATGCGATAAGATTCGATCGCTCCTCTAAGAGTCTCCAGAGGTCGAAGCTTGCTACCGTGTGATAGGCAGCGACCATTATCTAGTCAAGGTAGCCGTTACATCGATGGCTAATTTTGAGCAAATCGAGATTATTAGAGCTGTGTCAACTCTACTCGATGTCCATCTGGGTCTGCCACAACTGCACGTCGTCCCCAAGCTGAATCCCCAGGAGGTGAAACAATTGAAGCACCATGCTTTTTCACTTCACAGACAACAGCATCTACAGAAGACACTTGAAATCCCAGCCGAGTTGCCGTCGTTGGTACTGTTCCAGCAGTACACGGATAAATCTCAAAGGTGACACAGCCTACCTCACTAGCAAAATGCTCTAAACCATTGCCATGCTGATGTTTGATGAAATACAGACCCAGCCTTTGATAGAAGACAGTAGCTTGTTCAATGTTACCTGAGCGAATGACAACAAGATTCAGTTGGACTTTACTCATTGCTTTTATCCATTTCTAGACATGATTCATCGTGACGCAAGACTCGAACCATTTCTGCACCAGGATGTTTGAACAACACATCAAACTCACTATTGGGTATTCTCAATCTTTCAGGAACGAGATAAGTCTGTCTGGGTTATTTTAGCACTAACCCATGCCCAGGAAGCAAGATAACGGTAATTTAACCACCGCGCAGGCCTCCTAAAACACGTGCTTGAACACGGACATAAAAGGATGGATTGTCTTCTAAATGTTGCATTACAAGATGCTTAACGATTACCTATGTTTCGCGATCGCCAATAGCTTCTATGGACTCAACAAAGGAGCCAACCATCTTTGCTTGCTTAATCTCGGCTGAAAAACTACAAATTTAACAGGCCCGCTCTGTTCCGCCTAACGGTGTGATTGAGGGGCTGTCAAAACCATTGCATCTACACCAGTGACTTTCGCCAGTCGGCTCCAAGCGAATTGTTAGACAGCTTAACATCAACTCAACTTACAAGAGCAGAGATTGCACTTTGTTCATCAATTGTGGATGATTCCCCTCATTTCATGGATTTTCAGGAAGAAGCGCCTCAATATATGGGGCAATATAATTGCGACCTTTTTCGATATAGTACGTTGTAAACAGAGATTCAAACTCCTGTTTTACTAATTGAAGTGCAGCATTCAAACGTGGGCGACCGTATACTAAGAACTGAGCCGTCGAATAGGCATAGTATTCTTTCTCTTTATCGGCAATGTTTTTCTTGAATGCATCTTGGTAAAGTTCACGTCCCTCCTCAATCAATTGTTTAATGGATGAAGTAAAATGAATCGACTCTCCACTTGGAAAATCTATTTTTTTATTTTGAATAAATCCAATCACTTTTTTCATGCATTCACGGGTCTGTTCAACTGATAAGCATTGCTCATCTTTTCGCCTAAATCCCCATTGAGTGCAACCATTGGTAACTTCAAGAACTCGTAAAATTGCGAGGTTGTCAAGCTCTTTAGATTCGATTTTCTGCAATTCATGAATATGATGCTCAATCCGTTTACTAAAGCCGTGGAAATCAGTTTCAAAGTAGTCTTTAAGCTCTTTGATCTGGGCTAACTTTTGCCAGTCGAACATTATTGAGTTTAACATTATTGAATTCCCTCCAAATCATTCATGTTTAGGCAGTATGGGCAACTAAGGATTACCTCAATCCGCTCTAAATCCTCATTCTATCATAGCGATACTCAAGCGTTTTGAAATCTTGATCGTAGCTGACCCGATTGATCAAAACTTCAAGAACGCCTTCTTGAAGTTTTGATTGAACTCCTCGGCAATACTTCTGTCATTTGGACCAGCCAAAGCAACTCCCCTAAAGGTAGGGAGAATTGTAGGAGAAATCAGTGGGTTGAAACCCCTCGTCCAGTAACTTTTGCCTTTATCTTTTTGAGGAGCTTTGTAAATTGTGACGGTTTGGGGGAATTGTGCTTGACCCGACTGCATGATTTGACATCTTGGCTGAGATGAAAAGCAGTATCATAAACTACCGCTATGTCATGAACCAAATGATTTTGCAACTACCGACAGCATTGAAGTACAGTCGCACTTATAACCCAGCAAGCTAACGGTTTAGTTCAGCTACCTTGGCTTATTTACTCTTGAATCATAACACTCTAATGGGTCGGCTGTAACGATGTGTTATGCTTTAGGGCCTAACAATTACTTATGCTAGTGCGCTCGCCCTTCGCCTTTGCGAAGTGGCAAACTTAGTAACTCTTTTTTGGTTGCCCAGCAGCGATCGCAGATACATAACTTTGACGGTGCGATCGATTCCAGTCTCTAGACGAACCATCAGCGATGCAAATTTTCCAAAAGCGCCTTAAGCAGATTAGCGCGATCGCCCCGCCACCAACCTGAAAACTGCGTTTCATCTGTGCCTTAAAAGAGGGGGGCTTTCACGCTAGTTTTCTGTAAGGATATGGAGAGGGGAAACGAAGCAGGAAGCATCCCGACCTCCACCGCTCTCGTTTCTTGTCCCTTGCCTTGTCTCCCCAGCAAAAACAATTATGCCATCCCCAAATCTCAAATATGCTTATTTTCCCGGTTGCGTGGCCCAAGGCGCTGCCCGCGAACTTTACCTGTCTACCCAAGCCCTCACTCAAGCGTTGGGGATTGAACTGGTGGAACTCAAGAAAGCTTCCTGCTGCGGTTCTGGCACTTTCAAGGAAGATTCGCAGTTACTCGAAGATACTGTCAACGCCCGCAATATTGCTTTGGCCGAGGAATTGAATTTGCCTTTGCTGACGCATTGCAGCACTTGTCAAGGAGTAATCGGTCATGTGGACGATCGCCTCAAGGATTGCCAAAAAACCGATCCCAACTACATAGAAAAAGTCAACGGTTTACTCCAAAAACAAGGCTGTTCGCCTTATCAAGGCAGTACCGAGGTGAAACATCTGTTGTGGGCGATCGTTGCCGATTACGGTCTCGACGAGGTGCAGAAGCGAGTCACCCGCAAGCTTTCGGGCTTGAAGTGCGCGTCTTTTTACGGCTGCTACCTGCTGCGAGCTCAGGATAAGCTGCTTTACGATGACCCGCACCAACCCGAATCGATGGAAAATGTATTTCGGGCGATCGGGGCAACTCCGGTTTACTATCGAGGGCGGACGCAGTGCTGCGGCTGGCCCTTGGCGAGTTATGCCACTAACCAATCTTTTCAGATGGCAGGCAAACATATTCAAGATGCTCTTGACAATGGCGCTGATTGTATGATAACCCCTTGTCCGCTTTGTCACTTGAATTTGGATTCGCGGCAGCCGGAGGTGGAAAAAGTAATCGGGCGCAAGTTGGGGTTGCCCGTGTTGCATTTGTCGCAATTGGTGGCTTTAGCTTTGGGTGTGGAGCCAAAAAAACTAGGGCTCGATCGACATATTGTTTCAACTAAGCCAGTGTTACAAAAATTAGGCTTTTAGTCGATCGATTTGCGCCGCTTTGTAGTAAGGACTTTAGTCCTTTCTAATATCCAATCCAGGTTTGTAGTAAGGATTTTGGTTTTTTCTAATATCCAATCCCGTTAGATCGGAATTATACCCGAATGCTAGCGGGAAGCTCGATCGCGCTCATACATTCTTGAGTTGATAGAAGATGCCATCCAAAATTTGTCCTTTGGTGCGGATAGGTAGTCTAGTCTTCTTCTTGTGGGGCAACAATAGCGCCTGACTCTTTGTCGGTTAAGGTGCTGGACTATGCCATTTATTTCCGCTCTTAGCTCCTCATCAGACATCCCAAATTGGTTTTTTAAGCTATTGACACCACCAAAAGATGCAGCAGTCTAACGGCGGGGGCTTCAACGGACGGCGTTACAAGGGGGCTACACCACTGATAACCTGTGCCTCAGTTCCTTTGTCAGCCCTGGTTTGACTGCGATTGTGAGAGCGCATTCGATAGCCGGATTTACACTCAATAGCAAGTGTGGTGGTTGGTAGGTTAATATGCAGATAACAGAAACAGAAGTTGTATACCATTACACAAAATAGTTTTTTAACACTTCCTAACTGGCTAGCTCTTGACAAGGAATAAGGAATGAAACGAAACCCAGTAAATCTCACACGTTCGGTATTGCTATGGGCAATGCTAGGAATAATTTGTGGTTTGTTCGCTGCAACTTATTGGATATTTTTGTCTTACATAATGCAGGGATTTGAATATTTTAGTGGAGTTTCTCTACTAATTATTATGCCCCTTGCTGGTTTGCTCATCGGTTTGATCATTCATTGGCTGGGAAATCCGGGCGAAATAGGGTTGATTATTGACAATATTCATCTCAATGGTGGGCGATTACCAATGAACGAAAATCCTTCGATGATTCTGTCGTCGCTAATCAGTATTGCAAGTGGAGGCAGTGCGGGTCCAGAAGCACCAATGGTGCAAGTCACAGGTTCAATTGGTACGTGGTTGGCCGATCGGTTTCAATTGCGTGGAGAGGCACTACGAACTTTGAGTATTGCTGGCATGGCATCTGGTTTTACAGTTTTGTTCGGGGCTCCATTGGGTGGTACTTTTTTTGCTTTAGAAATCCTGCATCATCAGAATGTTGTCGAGTATTTTGAAGCAATATTGCCTGCGGTCGTGGCAAGTTGTGCAAGTTACACCATCTTTGTAGCAATTACCCAGCTAGGAATTGGTCCAACCTGGCATTTTCCTCAATACAATGTGGACAGCCTTTATGACTTTGGCGCCGCGATTGCTTATGGAATCATAGGTGCGATCATGGGGTGGCTTTTTATCGCTGTATTTCGCATTGTTGGTCGCTTGTTTGATTCGATACCCAGTCCAATCTATGTGCGAACTACTTTAGCCGGCCTAGCACTTGGTGTGTTATCAGCTTTATTTCCGCTCACTCGTTTCTTTGGCGAACATCAAATTGAAAAAATTGTTGATGGCAACTTTTCTTTGGGAGTTGTCTTAACTTTAATTATTGCTAAAGTGTTTGCCATTAGTACGACCGTAAATGGAGGCTGGCGGGGGGGGATTATCATCCCACTGTTTTTTATAGGAGCCTGTTTAGGAAAGGCAATCGCTATCATTAATCCCGCATCCAACGAGACTTTGGCAATGATTTGTGTAATGGCTGCTCTGAATTCAACAGTTACTCGAACTCCAATTAGTACAACTCTGCTACTCGCCAAGTTGACAGGATTCAGCACTTTTACACCGATTCTCTTCGCTAGTCTCGTGGGTTTCTTCTTGGCTCCCCGATCTCCCTTCATTAGCTCACAGCGTAAAATTGATTGACAAACGGCTAGAAATCCTCTACTAGCTCCGTGTAGCGGGGAAAAATACGTGCAATTTGCGAGTGTCGAGTCTCCAGGCTTCTGCCATTACAAATGCACCAATGGCATCAAACAACATCTAGCCGTTGATACCAGTCACCTTGTCGTTTTTTATCCATTGCAAATTTTGCACCATTCTTAAGAACAGGCTTTCCGGCCTGTTCCACAACAAGTGCATTTTCTTGTGGGGTGGGCATGAGAGCCCGCCCATAGAAGGGTTATTGATAATGGTGCAATATCTCAGATCCCTTGCACAAAAACCAGTGCGTTCGATGACTGTGGCTTGATTGAAATGTTGATTCACCACTGCGATTACTTTCACACTCGGGCTCGTCAATATTCTGAAGACGATCGTTCTGCAACCGCAAGCGGTATCACCCGGATCGGCTCATCGCAGAGAAAGTAAAAACTCTATCCCCAGATTATGACCCAGATACGGTTTAAACTGGCACGGAAACTAACGAAAGCCGAAAAAATGGCGCTGGAGGCGAAAACTGGATTTGTCGTGGTGGCACTTCGCGCTCGTGATTGAACGGTCAAATCCTTGGATGTAAAGCTGTAAGAGTTTGGTCAAGAAGTTTGAGCCGACTCTCACCAATGCCACTGCGAAACTCAATTTATATTTCATCAGGCTGATGCTCAAACGGTTGGCGAATGATAAAGATCCCAAATGGGTTCTATCAGAGTCCCAGCGGGAATAACTGTGAAGTTTTGTCGCTTTTTCGCGAAGTGCTTCCAGGCACTGCGGTAGACTAACCTTTAATTCTCTGTGCAGGCTATAGCGGTGGCATCTCGCCGTCAAATCTGTTAATTCGCAGAGCAAGCAAATTTTTAGTGACTCGTTGGGAGCCTTTATTCAATGTCTCATTCAGTCAAAATTTACGATACTTGCATCGGCTGCACTCAATGCGTCCGCGCTTGTCCGACTGACGTTTTGGAGATGGTGCCCTGGGATGGCTGCAAAGCAGCTCAGATTGCCTCTTCTCCCCGCACCGAAGACTGTGTAGGCTGCAAGCGTTGCGAAACTGCTTGCCCTACCGATTTTCTCAGCATCCGGGTTTACCTGGGAGCCGAAACCACTCGCAGTATGGGTCTAGCTTACTAAAAATCGATCGACACGCCGATCGAATTAGGGGCACAAAAGAGGGGGCGATTAAATTGCCCCCTCTTTTTTTGTCGCGGAATCTGCATTGTGGGGCCGGAAGAAGGTAAAAATGATAAAACTTGAGTTTTATTGCGATCGCTAAGCAGGAGTAGTACGTTAAATGTGCGGAATCGTTGGCTATATCGGCACGCAAGCAGCAAGCGAGATTTTGCTAGCAGGATTGGAGAAACTAGAATACCGGGGCTATGATTCAGCGGGCCTCGCTACCATCTCCGAAGGAGAAATTACCTGCATCCGAGCAAAGGGCAAATTGCACAACCTCCGGGAAAAGTTAGCAGAGATAGACTCTCTCGCTCCCATCGGCATCGGACACACCCGCTGGGCAACTCACGGTAAACCAGAGGAATATAACGCTCACCCTCACATGGATAATAGCGGGCGAATTGCGGTAGTTCAAAATGGAATTGTCGAAAATTATCGCGAGTTGCGGAAAGAATTGAAAGCAAAGGGACATAAATTTGTCTCGGATACCGATACAGAAGTTATTCCTCATTTAATAGCTGAATTTTTGAAAGAAGCAAGAAGGGAGAACGAAGAAGGAAAAGATAAAAAAACCGAGAAAATTGCTGATTTATCGTTTTTGGAAACAGTTTTAAAGGTGGTAAATAAATTAGAAGGAGCTTTTGCGATCGCCGTTATCTGTGCAGATTTTCCCGAGGAAATAATTGTCGCCCGACAGCAAGCTCCTTTGGTGATTGGCTTTGGTGCAGGCGAATTTTTCTGCGCTTCCGACACGCCGGCCTTAGTATCTAACACCCGCACTGTTTTGTCCTTGGAAAATGGCGAATTAGCAAGGCTAACTCCGATGGGAGTCGAAGTTTACAGCTTTTTAGGAGAAAGGCTGAAAAAAAGCCCCCGCATCCTGGGTTGGAGTCCGGTTTTAGTCGAAAAACAAGGCTTCAAACACTTCATGCACAAGGAGATTTATGAACAGCCAGCCGTAGTCCGAGCTTGTTTGGAGGCTTATTTAGACAGTGATTGGCAGTCGGGAAATCCGCGCTCTCCCATCAATCTCAACTTGCCCAAGGAACTTTGCGCCGATGTCGAACAAATTTCGATTCTAGCCTGCGGAACGAGCTGGCACGCCTCGCTAATTGGCAAATATTTGTTGGAACAATTAGCTAATATTCCCACTGCGGTGCAGTACGCTTCTGAGTACCGCTACGCACCGGCACCGCTGACAGCAAATACTTTAACTATTGGGGTAACTCAGTCGGGAGAAACGGCGGACACGCTGGCTGCTTTGGGGATGGAACAGCAGCGCCGCGCGGGTTTTAGTGATAAATTCCGGGCGAGAATGTTAGGCATTACTAACAGGACTGAAAGTTCGATCGCCCACATGATGCCCCAGGTAATCAACACCCACGCTGGTATAGAAATCGGCGTCGCTGCGACTAAAACTTTTGTCACTCAGTTGATGGCATTCTATTTCTTAGCTTTGGATTTGGCGCACCAGCGGCAAACAATCAGTACGGAGAGATTGGCAGAAATTATTGCAGGTTTGCGCCAGTTGCCGGCAGAAATTGAGAAGTTTTTGGAGATTCAAGAACAGTACGTGGAGGAATTGTCCCACCAGTTTACAGACACCCAAGATTTTATCTTTTTGGGGCGGGGAATTAACTTTCCGATTGCTTTGGAAGGTGCGCTGAAACTGAAGGAAATTAGCTACATTCACGCCGAAGGATATCCCGCCGGAGAGATGAAACACGGCCCGATCGCCCTTTTGGATGCGAAAGTGCCTGTAGTGGCGATCGCCATGCCAGGAAGCGTCTACGAAAAAGTGCTTTCCAACGCTCAAGAAGCGAAGGCGCGCGACGCCCGTTTAATTGGTGTTACGCCGAAGCAAGGTGTGGCGGAAGCCGATATTTTTGACCACATTTTGCCGGTGCCTTTGGTGGATGAATTGTTGTCACCGATTGTAACAGTGATTCCGCTGCAATTATTGGCTTATCACATTGCAGCCCGTCGGGGTTTGGATGTGGATCAGCCACGAAATTTGGCGAAGTCGGTGACGGTAGAATAAAGGAAGTCAGTAGTCATTAGTTGTTGTATTCTGAAAATAAAGTTGTACACTAGCAAATAAAGTTGTACACTAGCAAATAAAGTTGTACACTACTGGGTATGACTTTATTTGCTAGGTTTTCGGAATATTTCTGGAAGCTGACTTTGATGAACCATCTGGGTGAGGTAATCAGATGGCTAAACGTAGCCGAAACAGCAGTGAAACGACTATTGAGAATCGTCTGAAGCAAGGGCGTGGTATGGGACAAGGAGCAAATTACAATCCTTGGCTGCACATTCAGGATGTTCCCTCTCAAGGACTTGCTAGCAGAATCAAGGGATGGAAGACACGTAGGGTTCATCATCTCTTAAGCGAATTGGAAACCAGCTACTTCTATGTGCTGGACTGGTCACTACCTGTGCTGGATATCCGGGAGCAATTTCCGCTACTGCCCTTAGAGGAAACTTTGGCGATCGCAGAACAATGTGGGGTAGCCTACCCCGCAGATCCGCGTACTAAAGAACCAGTAGTAATGACTACTGACTTTGTTGTGACAGTTCGACAGAGTGTTGGCTCAATCGAACAAGCACGAACAGTTAAGTATGCACAGGATTTGCAGTCAAAGCGTAATCTGGAGAAGTTGGAGATTGAAAGATGCTATTGGCAAAGGCGAAACATTGATTGGGGAATTGTTACTGAACGTGAAGTGTCTAAAATTCTTGCAGAGAATATTAAGTGGTTGCATCCCTATCTAGACCTAAATGACTTACCACAGAGTGATATCACCCGAATAACAATGGTAATGACTCCATTGGTGCTTCAGGCAAAAGATTCTTTAGCAGATATTGCAGCAATTTGTGACGACCAACTTGGTTTTACGCCAGGTTTAAGCTTATTAGTTGTTCGGCACTTGCTGGCTAACCGAGTTTGGCAGGTAAATATGGTTCAGCCTATTCGACCTAGTGAAAGGCTTGTACTCTTATCCTCTTTAGAACCTCTTGAAGAAATCGGAGGGGTTGGATGAACTTATTCATCAATATGCTGATAGAGTGGCAGAGCGAAACTGGTTCGTGGATTGAGCGTTTACTATGGATCGATCCATCTGGCACTGATGCTGCCCTTATTGAAATTCTTAATCCTCAAAGCTTGCCCATTTTTCAGAAGTGCAAGGATCTAGAAGCAGCGATTACCTCTGGAGAAGCCCAGGTACTAGAGGTAGATCCTTACGCAACATTACTACGATCAGAAGACAGTATCCCCCAGAAACATCTCCAGCATAGAGATGCAGCTTGGGAAGTAATTATGCCCCTAATTGAAGATAAAACTGGACAGATTTTCTACTGGCACGGAAGAGGAAAGCTCTTGAATGCTTTAGAGAAACAAACAGGGTGGACGAAAAAAACTATCTACAAGTTCTTGAGGCGATACTGGCAGGGAGGACAAACTAAAAATGCACTTCTTCCCCTTTTCGATAAGTGTGGCGCCAAGGGTAAAGAGCGAAAAAGTAGTGAACGAAAGCGTGGTCGCCCTAGCAGAATTACAAAAGTCACGAATTTATCAACTGGCATTAATATCAATACTAATGTCCAAGAGAAGTTGATTCGCGGAATTAAGCTTTTCTATGAAAATTCAGACGGCAGAACTTTGCAGGATGCCTATCAGAAAACGCTGGAAAAGTTTTTTCATAAAGGTTACGATCTTCTCCCTGATGGGACTCTAGTGCCATTTCTTCCTCCATCTCAGGAACTTCCAACATTTGGGCAGTTTCGTTACTGGTATGAAAAAGAGCAAAACTTAACTCAAGCTCTATCTACACGGGAGGGTAAGCGTCGATACAATCTGCGTCATCGTGAAGTTTTAGGAGATTCAACTCAGATGGCGTTTGGCCCCGGGTCAATTTATCAGATTGATGCCACAATTGGTGACATTTACTTAGTTAGTTCGCTAGACCGTAGCCGCATCATTGGGCGACCAGTTATTTATGTTGTTATTGATGTATTTAGTCGTCTCATTGTTGGTATTAGCGTCACCCTAGAGGGCCCTAGTTGGGTAGGTGCTATGCAGGCATTAGAGAACACAGCTAGTGATAAAGTTAGTTTCTGCCGAGAATATGGAATTGAGATTTCTGACGAGGATTGGCCTAGTCATCATCTGCCTGAGATGATTTTGGCAGACAGAGGAGAATTGGAAGGCTACAACGCTGACAACTTGGTGAATTCTTTAAATGTAAGAGTTTCAAATACACCACCATACAGGGCAGACTGGAAAGGAATCATCGAGCGTAACTTTCGCCTTAGCAACGATAAAGTAATTCATTGGGTTCCTGGCGCAGTTTATAAACCTCATGAACGTGGTGATGCAGACTATCGACTTGATGCAGTTTTAGATTTACATCAGTTCCGTAAGCTAATGAGTCTCACCGTCCTTGATCATAATAAAGATCACCGCATGGACTGGTATCGAATGGACGAGTTCATGATTCAAGATTATGTTGAACCCTATCCCATTGATCTGTGGAATTGGGGAATTCGTAACCGAGCCGGACATCTAAGAAAAGTTTCACCTGAGATTCTTAAACTCAATCTTCTGCGAACAACAGAGGCTTCTGTTACATATCGAGGTATTCGCTTTGAAGGGATGTTTTACTCCTGTGATTTAGCACTGAAAGAACAGTGGTTCATCAGAGCTAGGGAAAGAGGAAGTTGGAGAATTACTATAGCCTGCGATCCTCGCAAGCTAGATACAATTTACCTTCGACTCGAAGATGGGCGACGGATTGAACCTTGTTACCTTGTAGATGCAGAAAAAACATTTCGCGGTCGGGACTGGTATGAAGCTGTGGATTACTTTGAGTTGCGAAAACACTCTAAAGACACAGCTAAAAGCCGTAAACAACAATCTAAAGCTACTTTAAATGCTCAGATAGAAGCAATTATTACTCAGGCAACAGAGCAAACTTCAGAAACTTTAAATGCTGTCGAAAAACAAAGTAAACACTCGCGTATCAAGGGAATTCGACAAAATCGCAAAGAAGAGCGAGAGATGGAACGAGAGACTCAAGGTTGGCAACTAGGAAGAGACGAATCTATAAACAATCAGGGACAAGTTATTCCCTTGATAATACCAAGCGAAAAAACAGAAATAAATGAACCAGAAAAGGCTGCCAGCCAGTCCAATCAAGAGGTTGAAACCGATCAACTAACTAATACGACTATTGAAATAGATTCTTCCCATGTACCTAAATCTCAGTTAATTAACAAATTGCGTAAGCTGCGTCCAAAGATGTGGAGTGACGATGAATAGTAATCAGCATATTCCTTCTCTCTTAGTAGGGAAAGGCAGGGTTGAACAAGCAACTTACTGCGCTCCTGGTATTCCTAACTACCAGGGCAATCCCCTAATTGAAGCCCTTCCACCTATCCTAATACAGGATGAAACGGCAGAACTATAGCAATCCTAAATCATTATCAAGACTAGGATACAATTATATGCAATACTTGATTGTGACAATAAAAAGATGAA